>JANPIG010000514.1:0-10528 GCA_031424875.1 Cytophagales bacterium | reverse complement strand
GCACCCGAGCCAGCGGCACAACTCATGTGGCGAACTGCCACACAACCTTGGGCAGATACGGATTGATTTAGAAGAGTTAAACAGAAAAGGGTGGCGGTAATTTGGAAAATTGTTTTCATAATAATGATTGTATATGATTAACAGAAGAAGATAATTACTATTTCAGAAACATTAAATGTTCCTATATTTCCTAAGATTGATTAAATTGCATTACAAAGAAAACATCTTTATTAATAATTTCCAAATAACTGGAAAAATAATACAAATAATTCCGAATTAATGGAAAACAAGTTTGGTGCCAATCTTAGAATTCTTAGAAAAAAGAATAAATTAACCTTAGAAATATTAGGAAAAACGCTTGGAGTAAGTAAAAGTGCGTTGTCTGATTATGAAAATGGACATACTATGCCATCATTGGATGTTTGTGAATCGATTGGAAATTATTTTGGCGTAAATCTTGATAATTTACAAAATTCCGACTTTTCGGAAATGAGTTTGGAGGAAATTGAGCAAAATTCGTTTTCTCGGAATTTTAGCAGAAAAGAAGAAGTTAAAAATGATTTAAGTAGTCCAATTAAACAATTAGAATTTCAAAATAAATTATTGAATCAACAGGTGGAGGGTTTACAAATACAACTACAATTGACAAAGCAATTAACGGAAAGTAAAATTTCAGAAATAAAATCATTACAAATACAGATTCGATTGTTAGAAGAGAAACTAATTTTAGAGAACAGAGCATAGATTTTCATCATCAGTTCTCTAAAATCTATCCTTTCATCACAAGTACCACCAATTTTGCACCTGTTCCCAATTCAAGTTTACAAAAACATTGATTTGTGCTAAGTTCAGATTACGGATTTCTAATTTTGGATTACGGATTAGGGTTTGGAAACAATAGCCTAATTCCACTCGTACCTTGCCCATATTGTATCCTCCTGCTATGTGAAGCCAATCTTCGGAAGTATTCACCATTTCAAATTCACCATTTTTAGCACTTACAGGACCGTTGGTTGCTCCTTTCAAATAGAAAAATGCTTCGTTGGAAGCGGTCATATAAAAGCCTGTTTTGGATTCTTTGGGATTGTAAAAGGGATAGGTCAGAAAGGTCTGATACCGCAAAATAGAAGCATCATCTTTAATATTAGTTCTCAAATTTAGGGGTGTACGATATTCGTAACGTAAGCGATGATTGAAGGCAAATTTTCCGAAATTATGTAGAAAATTGGTTTGCCCTATGAAACGGTTTTCTACTTCTTTTAAGCCAAAAATATTATGGTTTCCGTAACCATAGCCTAAACCCAACGCAAGGTGCTTATTGAGTTTTTGAATTAATAACATTTGAGCCACAAAATGAAGTTGCCCACCAGCAAATTCCTTATTATTTATGGTTTCAGAGAACGAAGAAATGGAGGCTATATTTAAGTTATACCCAAAACTACCTACAAGGTTTCCCGTCTGTGAATAATTGGGATTGATGCCCACAAGGTTTAGATTTTGGGCTTTTGTATGAAAAGTACAAAGTATTATTATCGGAAAAATTTTATAAAATGCTTTCATAATTGATTATTTTAACCACATAGTTTTGATAGTAAGGATAGTTTTTAAAACAGAAAAGGAGACAAACGACTTGGTTTATCTCCTTTATTTATTTACAAAATATATGCCGAATTAATTTCTCAATTAGTTTCTTATAAAAATATCTTTCCCGACCTTTGCCAAAATTTTAACAAAAAAGAAAATGGCACAAGCAAAAGCGGGCGATAAAATCAGCGTCCATTATACAGGTAAATTAACAGACGGAACACTTTTCGACAGTTCAGCAGGACGTGAACCTTTGGAATTTGAAATCGGTTCTGGCATGGTTATCAAAGGGTTTGATGAAGGTGTTACAGGAATGAGTGTTGGCGAAAAGAAGACAGTGCATATCCCAGCGGCTGAGGCTTATGGAGACATGAATCCAGAACACATGGCAGTTTTCAATAAGGCAGAAATCCCCGCAGATATCCCCTACGAGGTCGGAATGCAACTAAACATGCACCAAGACGGTACTGGTCAAGTGATGCCCGTAACGGTGGTTGAAGTTACAGATACCACCATCACCCTGGATGCCAATCATCCTTTAGCAGGAAAAGATTTGATTTTTGATTTGGAATTGGTTTCAATTTCGTAAGCAGGGAATGGAGGAATGGAGAAAGGCAGGAAGGGAGAAAGCAGACTAAATATTTCTTTCTTCTCCTGTCTCCTTACAGCGAAACAATCCCTAATTTCAATGCTTCCATGGCTATGCCTACACGGGTTTTTACATTGAGTTTTTGGAAAGATTGTTCACGGTAGCCGTCCACAGTGCGGGGGCTGCAACACATTTTGTCGGCTATTTCTATATAAGTTAATTCCGTACACGCCAAGCGGATAAATTCTGTTTCACGGTCGTTTAAGCCTAATTCTAAGATGGGGTTTTTGACTTGATCGGGGTTGAGGCTTTTCAGTAATTTGTCCGTTATATATTCGGTATAATAAAAGCCTTTCTCAATAATGCTGTCCAAGGCTAATTTGAGTTCAGATGAACGGCAGCCTTTCAATAAATAGCCTTTCGCTCCATTTCGCAACATTCCTACGATTGCCTCCTCCTTATCGTACATCGAAAGAGCTAATACTCGAACTTCGGGATAATTATTTTTCAACCATAGAGCCGTTTCATAGCCGTCCATTTCGGGCATATTGATGTCCAGAAGTACGATGTCGGGTATGAGATTTTCTTTAAATTTCTCGGTTAATTCCAATCCATTTTCCACCTCATACATTACCTCATAATCCTCCATCCGTTGAATCAAGCCCGATAAAGCTTGAGCCACAAGGGCATGGTCATCAGCAATTACTATTGTGTGTTTCATAGTTCTATTAGTTGCGATTTAGTGAGTTGTGAATTGTGATTTAAATCCACTTACCACTCTTAATTCACTAAATCACAAATTAATGATACCTCCGTTCCCTTTCCAATTTCGGAAGAAATACTGCATTTTCCCCCTATCAATTCCATCCGCCTTTGCATATTCCGCAGTCCTGCTCCTGCTTGTGAGATACTTTTTTGATTGATGCTTTCAAGGTCAAAACCTTTGCCATTATCTTGAATAATTAATGTAAAGGATTCAGGAAAATAATGAAGGAAAATTGTGAGGTTTTTTGCCTTGGAGTGTTTCAGGGCATTATTTATTATTTCTTGTACAATTCTAAAAATAACAATTTCACGTTCGTAGCCTAACTTTCTTTTCTCGCCCCAAACAGAAATCTCGGTTTGAAAACGGCGGGTTTTGCGAATGCGTTGGAGTTCGTGCGAAATACTTTCTTCTAACCCAAAATCTTTCACAAAATCACCATCTAAACTCTTGGTTAAAGCTCGCAAGTCGCTGATTGACTGCGTGATAATCTCGTTGGTTTGTTTAATAAATTCAAGTTCCTCATTATCGGATTCTTCTAAGATATTCAAATTTATCTTCGCCACCGACAGCAACTGCCCAATATTATCATGCAATTCCTGTCCAATATGTTGCAAAGTTTGGTTTTGCACTTCGATTTGGGATTTCAGGATTTCTTGGTCGTAGGCGGTTTTTAGGGCGGATTTTTCTTGTTGGTTTTGGAGTTGGCGTTTTTGGAATAAAAATAAAAATATAATTACGAAAATAGCCAAAATCACAAAAACACTCGTTGTTATTACTGCCAAAATTGCGAAATCATTCATCTTTAAGTGTTTTTGAATCTATAATATAAGCATAACCAAACATGATTGATTGAAAAATACCGAGGGAATAATTCATCAGTTTATACAAAGATTTAGCTAATTCTGGAGATTGTATTTTCAATTGATGATAGAATCCAGTAGCAATAATATTTCCTGTAAAGAATAATAGAATACCGACTGCAATAATAAATTGAGGAGTTTTAGAGAGAAAAATTATTTCACTACTCTTTAGTATGTCTTTGAAATACAATAAAACTATAATTATAACTAAAACACCCTCTAAAAGTATGATAGTATTTGCTGCTGAATTTGTAGTAATTCGGAATAAAAGTGTGAAAATAGAGAAAATAAATATTATAATAATTGATGTTAATAAATAATAATATTTAAGGCCTTTTTTTGCAATATTTGAATTAAGAACAAACACATAAACTGTATATTCAAATGGTTTTAATATACAGTAAAAAGTCTTAATGAAATTTCCTTTTTCTTTTGGTAAAATATAAATAAGGAATATATCAGAAAGAATCGCTATTACCTGAAAACAAATCAATAATTTGATAGAATTTGTTTTTAGTCTATTAAAAAATAATAGCCCTATTCCACCACTAACCCAGATTGAATATGTTACAAAATCAAATAAAGTCATAAATCAAAATAAATTATAAAGTGATTGGTTGGGACAATCTGGATCACATGATTGATGAAAAGTTAGAATATCCTCTTTTGACTTTTTAATCTTTATTGATTTTGGGTCTTTTTCTGAGGGTTTAGGTTTGCGTAGGTGGCTTAAATCAATAAATTTACTCTTAATCAAATACACATTCCCTAAAATATCATCTGGAATGCTCCCTGAACTTGGTTGTTGAGTAAAAGTTACATAGCTCATTTTTTTAGTTTCATCATCGCCTATGTAAACTCTAATCCCTATCGAATTTGCAGGCATAATTTTTCTTAGTTCCGAAAAATCAAATTTAAAGTGTTTTGTGCTTCATCAATGGTAGTTGAAACAGCATGAACTTCAAAAAATAAATCTGAGGGCTTGGTTGGATTGTCATTCCTATATTTTATAGCATGATTTGCTGCTTCTAATGCGGGTCTTATTTCAAATTTTTCCATACTAATTTGTAAATTTTAAGATTAGTAATGCTTTTAACTATCCAAACCTAAACATTAATTCCCACATTCTCAAAAAATCTTATTATTCGGTCATAATACCCGAAAAATAAGCCAATTACCCCAAAATACCGTAGAAACACGGTACACAATACCGTATTTCTACGGTATCCTTTCTCCCCAAAAATCTTCAACTTTACTGCCAGAATTATCTCTAAAAACATAGCCCTAATTTCCATGTTAACGACTACAAATTACTTCGGGAATCCCTTTACATTAGGGAAATTTACTACGTTCTTTGCTAACGAAATTCTTTATTTTGAAGGAGATGTCAATTATACTAACGTTCATCTCACAACGGGCAAAAATAAAATGCTTTCCAAAACGCTTTTGAGCGTTGAAAATACCATTGCCTCAGATGCTTTTGTCAGAATTAGTCGTAAGCATTTGGTCAATCGGAAATTCATTGTTGAGGTTGGTCGGGACTTTGTGGTGCTTTCTAACGATCTGATATTGCCCATTGCTCGCCGGCGGAGAGGTGTTTTGCATTAGACTCTAATTTATATTCTTATAATTCTTACTTTTAAATAAAAATCCTGTGAGTTGGTTCTTACAGGATTTTTTATTTTCCAAACCATTTCCCAAATTCTTATGTTAATTTTGAAGACATAATTCTAATCATTGTATTCCTTGAAAAAAGAAGAAAAAAGCGGTCAAATATTTGACGTACAGATACTCAAACGAATTTATAGTTTCTTGAAACCCTACCGTTTACGGTTTTGGTCTTTGGTTACGCTCATCATGATTTCGGCTTGTGTGGTGCCATTGAATCCTTTGCTAATTCGTTATACCATAGACAATTACATCTCAACTGGCAATTATCCCAAACTGGCACAAATGCTCTTTGCGATGATTGCGGTGTTATTACTACAAGGTTTACTGCAATTTATTAGTGCCTTTAATGCGGGGTGGTTGGGACAAACGGTTATTCGTGATATTCGGGTTACTTTGTACGCCAAAATCCTTCATCTTCGACTAAAATTCTTTGACGACACGCCCATTGGTCGCTTAGTTACTCGTACGGTATCGGATATTGAAACGCTCAACGATGTTTTTTCGGAAGGATTGGCTGCCATTGCGGGAGATATTTTGCAGTTGGTTCTTATTACGGGTGTTATGTTTTACACTGACTGGCGATTGACTTTGATTTGCCTTTGCACTGTGCCTTTCATGGTTACTTCCACGTATATGTTTAAGGAATATATCAAAAAATCTTTCAACGAAGTACGCCTTGCCGTGGCTAATCTCAACTCTTTCGTGCAGGAACATATTACGGGTATGAACATCGTTCAGATTTTCAACGCCGAGAAAGGTGAATACGATAAGTTCCTCAAAATCAACGAAGTACATCGTGATGCTAACATCAAATCTATCTTTGCGTATTCGGTTTATTATCCTGTGGCAGATGTTATTTTGGCAGCGGGTACAGGCTTGATTGTGTGGTTTGGTTCAAAACAAATCTTACATCATGACATGACTTTGGGAACACTCACGGCATTCATTATGTTCATGAATTTATTCTTTCGACCCATCCGTTTTCTTGCCGACCGTTTCAATACTTTACAAATGGGAATTGTCTCGACTGAAAGAATCATAAAACTCTTAGATTCGGATGATTATGTGGTAAATGATGGTACACAAAAGGCAGAAAATCTGAAAGGTGATGTGCGTTTTGAGAACGTATGGTTTGCTTATAATGATGAAGAATATGTGTTGAAAGATATTTCTTTTCACGTAAAACAAGGCGAAACCATTGCCTTAGTTGGTGCTACGGGAGCAGGAAAATCTTCAACGGTTAATCTTTTGAGTCGCTTTTATGATATTAATAAAGGTAATATTTTTATTGACGACATCAATCTGCAAGAATACGATTTAGAAAGTCTTCGCCGACAAATTGGCGTAGTTTTGCAGGATGTTTTCTTGTTTTCTGATACCATCGAAAATAATATTACCTTGGGCGACAAACGCATCACCAGAGAAAAAGTCATTGAAGCGGCCAAATTAGTCGGAGCAAATGACTTCATCGAAAGGTTACCCGAAGGTTACGATTATAATGTGATGGAACGGGGAGCAACTTTATCAGTTGGACAACGTCAATTAATCTCTTTTGTGCGAGCATTAGTACATAATCCGAAGGTAATTGTCTTGGACGAAGCAACGTCTTCTGTAGATACTGAAACCGAAGAAATGATTCAAAATGCCATTGCCAAATTGATGAAAGGACGTACAGCTATTGTAATAGCTCACCGCCTATCAACTATTCAAAATGCAAGTAAAATTATGGTATTGGATAAGGGGGAAATCAAGGAATCAGGCACGCATGAGGAACTTTTGGAAAAAGACGGTTGGTATGCAGATTTATATAATATGCAGTTTGTTTAGTCAATTGTTGAAGTTTGAACGGGTGGCGTTCCGCTTATTGAATTGTTGGTCAAATTATTTGATCAAAATTTAGTAATTCTTGACTTTCAACAATTCAACAAATTAAATATTAACAAATGGATCAAAATATCATCATTCAATACGGAAATCATATACGGATTCGGGTATGTGGTGTGTGCATTCAAGAAAGTAAAATATTACTCCTTAATCACATTGGCATCAGAGAAAATTCAGACTTTTGGTGTCCGCCAGGAGGTGGTTTGCAATTTGGCGAAACGATTGAAGAATGTTTAAAAAGAGAGTTTTTGGAAGAAACAAATACTGAAATATCGGTTGGTAAATTTCTGACTGTCAATGAGTTCGTCTATCCACCACTTCACGCCATTGAGTTATTTTATGAAGTAAAAATAATCAGTGGAATCCCTAAAAAAGGCACTGACCCTGAAATGGAAGAGCAAATTATTAGTGATATGCGTTGGTGTAATTTAGAAGAAATAAGAGAGCTTACGGTGCATATTGTTGTTTCAAAAATTATGAATGATGAGATATAAATTTTGAAATTACTTCTTGGCAAAACCCATAATTCATATTACATGACTAATACTGATTTTAAAGATTAAATGCGTATTGCTATGGAGAGAATCCTGTCAGGTTTTGAAAACCTAACAGGACTTACGAAATGAATTTTAAAATTTAGTATAACATTACTCCCCTTCCAATTCCTCTGGCAGTCCCTCGCCACTCATGAAATACCAAGCCTTGTCTGGATACAGAATTGATTGTGCCACTTTTACTCTTCCGAGGGCGTGGTTGGCTACATTTTGAAGTATAATTATCGAGGAATTATCCTTACGGTTGTGCATATAATAGTTTTTGAAACCATGCCACCAACCCGTGTGGAAAGTCAACCACGAACCATCATCCAAGAGTTGGAGTCTCCAACCAAATCCGTAGTTTTTAGTAATCATATTTTTGAATAGATGGGCAGGTTGAAAAGCCTCTTCCAACGTTTTCATTTTCACTAATTTCTCGGAATTCAAAGCCATATCCCATTTAAAAAGATCTTCTACGGTTGAATAAACGCCTTTGTCGCCCGTTGCACCATCCAAATGGTCGAAGGGGACTTGCCAATAACCATTTCTTCTGGGCGTGTATCCCACCGCAGCAGTTGCGATTAAATTAGGTTTTAGGGGGTCATAAATAAAGCTTTTAGACATTCCCGCAGGAGCAAAAAGATGCTTTTGAGCATATTCCCGAAACGACATTCCTGATAGTTTTTCTACGATATATGCCAACAAAACGTAGTTGGAATTATTGTAATTGAACCGAGTATTTGGGTTATAATTGATACCAGGTTTGTATTGAGCAAACAAATTGACAATCTGGTCATTACTCATCGGAAAACGCTTGTTTACGATTCTGTCTAAACAATACACATAATTCGGAATGCCCGATACGTGCGTCAAAAGACTACGTATGGTTATGGAAGAATCGTAAGGGAAACTGGGGATGTGCTTGTAAACGGGATCGTCGTAATTGATAAGTCCTTTTTCGTGCAATTGCATAATGGCAACCGCCGTGAACTGCTTTGAGACTGAAGCCAACTGAAATTGCGTTTGCGTGGTATTGGAATCCTTTCTGGAAAAACTCGAATATCCAAAGGCATTTTTGTAAATAATTTTGCCGTATTGCGAAACTAAAACAGCACCATTAAATCCACCGAATTTATGTAATTTCTTGAAAAAGGTATCTAATTTGGCTGCTTTACGAGTAGCAATTTTGGGGTCATAGAGCCTTGAAATGCTATCATTATGAATCGTATTGGCACCTGTGGGGTCATCTGAAAGTTGGCGAGGTTGATGGGAGCATGACAAAATACCCAAACCTAAAATAAAACTAATAACAATAATATACTGGGTGATTTTCAAAAGAGTCACGATTTTGATAGCGGGTTAAAATTTAGCAAGGATGTGTGTTATTTGAGCAATGAAGTGTAAGCGGTAAGATAAAAATCACCTCAAAGCTTATCTCAAAACTCCAATACTTCGTAATACAAATTTAACGTTTTGAAACCGTATTTTAGCTTAAAAACTGTTAAAAATTCTCACAGAATTATAATATCAGCATTTTCTTTTTTGTTTTTTTTGAATGGATACTTTAGATAAAAGTTTTTTGCAAAAAAGAAATGGCTGCTAATACATCACATTTATCGCTCCCGTGAAATTGCCTACTTCTCCATCTCGATAGGTGGCGGTTATTTTGTAGTTGTAGGTATCGGGTAATACCAATTTGCCTCTGTACATTCCGTCCCAGCCATGCGAAGGGTCAGAGGCTTGGAAATTTTGGTCTCTGAAAATGAGTTCGCCCCAACGGTCGTAAATCTGTATTTCATTAATTTGCTGAATACATTTTGTAGAATAAATGTAAAAAATATCGTTCATCCCATCACTATTGGGCGTAAAGGCATTGGGCAGCCAAACCCCACAACTTACTATAACTTGTGCTGTATGCAACTGCGGACAAAGCCCATTTGCAGGCGTTATGACTACATTATAGGTTGTAGTAACGTTGGGTGTACTGATAGGATTTATACAGGAAATACAAGATAAACTCTCTTTATTATTCCATAAATATTGATAGGTTCCCGCAGGGTTGACAGTCATATTTAAAGAAACGTTGTCTCCTTTTTCAATTAGAGCCTTATCATTGGGAATCGTGATTTGGAAACGAGGTTGGACAGTCAAAGCCGTGGAAACAATGCTATCACACTGATTTGTTCGTTTGATGGTGGTAATATAATTTCCCGTTGCATTATAAACAGAGTTACCTACTTTTATACTTTTGCCCTCACAGATGGTTTCTGAATAGGCATATCTTGCCAGTGGGGTCACTTCTACATCAATCGTAATCAAACTATCGCAGGATACATTACCCGTAACTCTTTCCGTAAAAATGCCCGTAGTTTTATATTCAGCCCTTTTGGAATTATATTTTTCTCCTTCACAAAGATTTATTTTACGATTTTCAGTCAGTAAAGGCAATACCCGAAGGTTTAAGGTTACTATACTATCACAACCTGAATCCACTTGTTTTAAGGTTTCAGAATATGCCCCTGATATGTTGTAAGTCTTTCCAAGAAAAGTATAGCTTTCTCCTTCACAAATGGTCTTGGGGATGAATGAACGGGCTATTTTGGTATCAACGGTATAATCTAAATTGAGGTCGCAATTG
>JANPIG010000513.1:0-7331 GCA_031424875.1 Cytophagales bacterium | reverse complement strand
GGTAAATTTTATCGTCTCAAAGGCGATTTTCATTATAAAACAAGATTTCAATCATGGCTAAGGTTTGTCAATTAACAGGAAGAAAAACAGAAGTAGGAAATAACGTATCACACGCTAACAATAAAACTAAGCGTAAATTTTATCCAAATCTTCACACTAAGAAATTTTTCTTAGAATCAGAAGGCGTTTGGGTTCAGTTGAAAGTATCTGGAAAAGCAATCCGTACTATCAACAGAAAAGGTTTAGAGGCTTCTTTGGTACAGGCTGCCCGCAAAGGAACATTGAGTTTGTAATATTCTTTTCCTGAATATTGACAATAAAATATATTTAGAACCTTCTCAATTCATTTGGGAAGGTTTTTTTTTGTAATTTGGTAGCACGGATTGTATGTAGCACGGGAATCCGTCCCGTGTATTGAACTATACTGCACGGAACGGATTTCCGTGCTACAATTATGCTAAATCTGTCAGAAAAAAATCGCTATCAAAAACATTTACTGCTCCCTCAGATAGGAGAAGAGGGACAATTAAAACTCAAAAATGCCAAAGTTTTAGTGGTGGGTGCAGGTGGTTTGGGCTGTCCTGTGTTGCTATATTTATCGGCAGCGGGTGTTGGAAAAATCGGGATTATGGATGCCGATGTGGTGGACATGACCAATCTACAGAGACAGATTCTTTATAAAGTAGAAGATATTGGCAGTCCCAAAGCTACCACTGCCGCTATTCGTCTTTCCAAAATGAATGATATGATTGAATATGAGGCAGTTAAGCAAAATTTGAAACCCGAAAATGCGAGGATATTTATCAAAAATTACGATATTGTAGTTGATTGCACTGACAATTTTACAGCTCGCTATCTTATTAATGACTATTGTGTAAAACTCCAAAAACCCTTTGTTTACGGAGCTATTCACCAATTTGAAGGGCAAGTTTCAGTTTTTAATTTTTTAGATAAAAATAACACCTTAGGACCTACCTATCGTTGTCTTTTCCCTGAACAACCTTCCGAATTGGAAATCCCAAATTGTGCTACGATTGGGGTTTTGGGAATCCTACCAGGAATGTTGGGAATGTATCAAACCAATGAAGTAATTAAGATGATAACGGGCATCGGTACAGTTTTGAGTGGACAATTATTAATGGTGGATTTATTGGAAAATACTTCTCAGAAAATCAAAGTGAAAAGGCGAAAAGATGCGGAGCAAATGATATTCCCTGCGGGAGAAAAAAATATGCAAATAATTGATAGTCAGGTAATTAATCCTGAAATTACGGTTTCGGAACTACAAAAAAGAATAGCAAATCAAGAGGATATTTTGCTTTTGGATGTACGTAATCCTTTTGAATATGATATTTGTAAATTGACCAACTCATTACTGATTCCGATGTCGAATATTCCTACAAATATCAAACATATTCCCAAGGATAAGCCTGTTGTAGTGTATTGTCATCACGGTATGCGGTCGGCAAGTGTGATTGAGTATCTATCTCAAAATCATGGTTTTACGAATCTCCATAATCTAAGCGGAGGTATCAATGCTTGGGCAAATGAGATTGATGATACGATGGCGGTTTATTGAAAAACACTTCCCGAAAGTTATTTCTACTTTTGGGAAGTTATAACATGGCGAGAACCTCCCGAAAGTAGAAATAACTTTCAGGAGGTTAAAAATAGTTCGAGTAGATACCACCGATACCAGAAAATCATATTTTTCAAGTCAAACAATGCTAAAAATAATTCTCATATATGGATTTCTATTGGGTGTATTGGTTTTTATCTTACACTTTATAGAATATTTCTTTTGGGTAAGAATGCACATTTTTGAAATATACGCTGGACTAATTGCTTGTCTTTTTTTAGCTTTAGGCTTATGGTTTGGCAAGAAATCTGAGTCTAAATTTACACCAATTACTCAATCGAATGTAACAACAAATGAATATAATACTGCTAAATTGGGCATTAGCAAAAGAGAATTGGATGTTTTGATTTTGATAAGTCAAGGCCATAGCAATCAACAAATTGCAGATGAATTATTTGTCTCCACCAATACCGTAAAAACCCATACTTCAAGATTATTTGGAAAATTGGAAGTGAAAAACAGGACTCAAGCTATTGTAAAAGCCCAAAAAGTCGGATTGTTTAATGCTAATATTGTGTAAACCTTTGAGTGATATTTATTTAAACCTTGAAAATCACCCAAAAGTATGACTCTTTTTCTTGAGAAAATTTCGTGATTTGTACTATATAATAAATAAAACAATCACGTATTATGAAAAACACAATTATTAAATTTGGTCTTATCTCGGGCATAATAGCGTCCGCACTATTATTTATAGTTACTACAGTTTTCGACCACGAAGTGGATTCCAAAGCTAATTTCGAGAATGCAGCCTATTATGGTTATGGTAGCATTATTATTGCCATGTCAATAGTTTATTTTGGTATTAAAGTACAGCGCAATTTACAGAATGATGGTACTTTTACTTTAGGCAAAGGCTTCTTGGTGGGTTTAGGAATCGTCTTAATTTCTTGTATTTTCTACTCATTGGCATGGTTAGTCATGTACTACAATTTCTTCCCAACCTTTATTGAAGACTACGCTCAGTTTTGTGTGAGAAAAGCTACAGATGCAGGAGCAAGCCAAGCTGAGTTAAGTAAGACTTTAGCAGATATAAACCAAATGAAAGAATGGTCAAAAGTCCAATACTTATTTTTCTCATTACTTTTACAGAACCACTTCCTGTAGGTCTTGCGGTAGCTTTAGGATCCGCATTTTTTCTTCGGAAGAAATAAATGCACTAAAGTTTTGATTAACATTATTTTCTTAAATAAAATCCAATGGTTTCACCCTCATAAGTATATTAGTAACAGCTAACCTTAAAATTATACCATTTTCTAAAAATAATTTCAAAAAAATATTTATAGCCTAATTTTAGGTTCAATAGACTATAATTCTTTATTATGTGTTATTAAAAGGTTAATAATCTTAATTATGAATTAAATAGCTTATTTAATAGATTTTAATTCTAAAGATTCAAAAATCAATATTTGTTTTTCCTATATACGTTCTGTATTTTTGACTTAGAATAAAACAAATAATACAATGAGCCAAAAGATTCAGATTTTTGATACTACCCTACGTGACGGTGAGCAAGTGCCTGGTTGCCAGTTGAATACCGAAGAAAAATTGCAGGTTGCCGAGCAACTCGAACTCTTGGGTGTTGATATTATCGAGGCTGGTTTCCCGATTTCATCTCCTGGTGATTTTCGTTCAGTTGAAGCAATTAGTAAGCTCGTAAAAAATGCCACGGTTTGCGGTTTGACTCGTGCTAAAAAAGAAGATATTGATGCGGCGGCGGCGGCTTTGAAGCACGCCAAATATCCACGAATCCATACGGGTTTGGGTTCGTCTGACATGCACATAAAATATAAGTTTAATTCTACTCGTGAGGAAATGCTTGAAAGAGGTGTTTGGGCGGTAAAATATGCCAAATCATTTGTGGAAGACGTAGAATTTTTTGCTGAAGATGCTGGTCGTGCCGATTTGCAATACCTTGCTCAATTGACAGAAGCCGTAATTAATGCAGGAGCAACAGTGGTGA
Source organism: Cytophagales bacterium (assembly GCA_031424875.1). Taxonomy (GTDB): domain Bacteria; phylum Bacteroidota; class Bacteroidia; order Cytophagales; family Spirosomataceae; genus Arcicella. Next base: position 3,729 of record JANPIG010000513.1, on the reverse strand, counting down.
ATTTACCCGATACAACAGGGTATTTATTGCCAAATCAGATGTTCCAACGCATCAATTACTTGTTTGAAAATGTGCCAAATATCCACAAAGCGGTCATTTCTATGCACAATCATAATGATTTGGGACTTGCCACTGCTAATACTATCGCAGGGATTCAAGCGGGAGCGAGGCAGGTGGAAGTTACCATCAACGGAATAGGGGAGAGGGCTGGGAATACGTCTTTGGAAGAAGTAGCGATGATTTTGAATATTCATAAAGATTTAGGTTTTCATACGGGCATAAATTCTCAGTATTTGTACCCATTCTCAACCATGGTTTCCAACCTTATGGGTATGCCCGTACAAGCAAACAAGGCGATTGTGGGAGCAAATGCTTTTGCACACTCATCAGGAATTCACCAAGACGGATTTTTGAAACATACCGAAAACTACGAAATCATGAAACCCGAAGATGTGGGTGTGCCTTCGTCTGCTATTGTTTTGACTTCACGGTCAGGACGTGCTGCTCTTCGTCACCGTTTGCAATTGATTGGTTTTGATTTTGAAAAACCTGAATTAGATAAACTTTACACTCGTTTTCTTTTGATGGCAGATGAACGCAAGCAATTAAATGATGAGGATTTGAAGGAATTGGTGGGATAATTGTTGATGATGGCACATGGATTTAAAGGGTTGGATACGGATAAAATAAATCTGTGTCCAATTTTTTTACATATTTATTTCACAGTTTTCTCTCGCCAATATTTAATTTCTATTTCGTTCTTCTCTTTCTCCTCTTTCGCCTTTTCTAATTCTAAAAGTGCTAAATCTAATTTGTGTTGAATTTCTTTGGTATCATTATGTATTGTTTGCCCTCCATTATTCATACCAACTGCATTATTACATTGGTCAAAAAAAATAGAAACTCTGTCATTAAATGCTAAAATATCTGCAACAGTTACACTAAGCACTTTCGTAATCTGTTCAAGTCGTTTAAGAATAATATCCTTTTTGTTTCACTCAATATCTCCATAAGTAGGTAAGAACATTTTCAAAGCATCTGCCATGTTTTCTTGTGAGAGTGCTTTTAGACTCCTCAAATTTCTAATTTTATCTCCAATAACCATCTTTTGTATAAAATATAAAGGGTGACTTAATAATTTGTATAGTGTTGAACAAATATAAGAAAAAATAGTATTTATAAATTGCATCGCTTAATATCTCTTTTTTACTGAAAAGATATTTTTGAAGGTTAACAGAAATGACGTCTGAATCGGTTGTTCAGAAAATCAGTCTATACTAATAACGTAGGCAACTCGAACTGTTTACAGAGATGGTAACAATAATTTAATAGCTGATCCATGTGCAAATGGCGGTGGAAATCAACAATAATATCTAAAAATAAAAGGACTCCAAAATGTTTTGGAGTTCTCTTCGTTTTTTGTAAGGAAAATATTTTATAAGAAATATCTTAAAATCTAAAATATAAAGTACCTCATTTTACCTCTTTTTCTTAATTTTCAATGTTCTTTTGCACAAAATAAAACTTATTTAATTAAAGATAAAATAACTAAAGAACCCATCAATTTAGTTACTATTGCTACTCAAAAAGGGACAGGTGTTTATTCAGATGAATTCGGAAAATTTTCATTATCAATTTCTCCTAATGATACATTATTAATTAGTCATCTTAGTTATCAAACAGTAAAACTTACAAAAAAAAGATATTGATAAGTTAGATAATTTAACGATATTATTAATTCCAAGGATTATTGAATTGAATGAAACAATTATAAAGCCTTCTAAATCTGTAAAAACAATGTTGGGTTATTATCAAGAAAAAACCTTTTTTAATCGAGCAGAACCTGGCGGAAATATTGACTTCAATGTATTTGTAAACCATATCAAAAACCCTTCTAAAATAGCGGGTTTCTTAGATAAATTGTATTTTGATTTGAGAGTGGAATTGTTTGAAAAAAGTAATTCAAAAGCACGAGTTAGAGTATTTTCGGTAGGTTCGGATGGGCTTCCAAAAAATGATGTGTTAAATAAAGAAATCTTAAATAACATAGACAGAATTTCTCCTAATTTAAAAATTCATGTATCAGAATTAAACATTCTGTTTCCTCTTGAAGGATTATTTATTGGATTGGAATTTTTTTGTAACAATGCATATATTCCTTTGAAAAAACAGGGTCACCTTAAAATAAAACCCGATAGCCCCCATATTCCTACTGCAAAAGTTACCAACTTTGAACAAATAGGAAACAGTTATTATTGGACGACATTAAGGAATAAATTTCAATGGGTGTGTTATAGTGATGGTTCAGTATATCCAGGAACTATTGGCCATGTTTATAAATTTGGAGCGGAAATTTCTCAGTAAAATTATCTGTAATAAACCACAAAAAAGCCGTCCCCAGACATTCTGAGACGGCTTTTTCATAAACCCTAAACCAAACTAATTTATTGTTTTCAAGAATATACTTATTTCTTTTTCTCTTCCTTTTTAGGAGCTACTAAATCACCTTCTTTCAACTTCTTTGAGACTGTCAAATAAGGTCCGGAAATGATTTGTTCTCCATCGGTTAAACCTGATAAAATCTCAATGTTTTCAAAGTCTGAAATACCCGTTTTCACTTCTCTTAATTTTGCCTTATTATCCTTGCCCATTACAAATACCACTTCTTTTATTTTATCCTTCTTGATAACTTTCTCAGGTTCAGCATTATTGTTATTGTCTTCACCTTCTTTTTTCTCTCCTTCCATCTTCATCGAAGGGTCACGGGTGGTTACGGAAGCGAGTGGTACAGACAAAATTCCATTTTTGCGGTTAGTTACAATTTCTACCGATGCTGTCATACCGGGCTTCAAAGGATACGAACGTTTACCTACAATTAAATCTGAATATGATTTACGTAAAATTCTAATTTTTACTTCAAATTCCGTTACAGCATCCGTTGAGACAGCCGCAGCGGCGGTAGTGCCTCCTAAACCATTGGCAGAACTGGCTATTTCATATACCAATCCCTTAAATTTTCGTCCCGTTGAACTGTACGAATCCACATCAATAATTACGGTATCATTCATCGAAACCCGTGTAATATCGTTCTCATTCACGTTTACCCTAACCTCCATTTTATTTAAATTGGCGATTCTAAGTAACTCAGTACCAGCCATTTGTGATGTTCCAACTACACGCTCACCGAGTTCTACATTCAATTTGGAAATTGTGCCACTTTGGGGTGCGTAAATAGTAGTTTTCGTTAAATTAGTGCGAGCCTCTTTCAATGCTGCTTGTGTACTCTTTACGTTATATTGGGCAGCTAAAACGTTGGCTTTTGCAGATTCTACATCCTGTTTTGCTACTAAATATTGCGAATTAAACTGATCAAAATCTGCATCTGAAATGACTTTATCATCGTGCAATTTCTTGTTACGGTCATAATCAATTTTGGCTTTTAATAAACGTGATTCTGCTTGAGCTTGAACCGCCTTTGATTGTTCAACTGATGCTTTTGAAGAGTTCACTTGTGCATCTGCCCGTGAGAGAAGCGACTCATAGTTATCAGGACGAATTTTTAATAAAAGTTGTCCTGCACGTACAGAATCGCCCTCATTTACGTACAAGCCCACGATTTCACCCGACACATCTGGCGAAAGTTTTACTTCAATCTCTGGTTGAATTTTACCCGACGCCGAGACACGTTCCACAATGTCTGCTCTTTTCACTTTCGTAAATTCAACTTCC
>JANPIG010000512.1:0-3548 GCA_031424875.1 Cytophagales bacterium | reverse complement strand
TCTTCTACGTTTTGTGCTTCTCCTTTTAATCTGCTTTCCGTAGCAAATTGGGTTTCTTTCCAACGAGTATTGAATAAATTTTGAATAGATAAAGCAAGCGTATAATTATGTTTAGCATAATTCACTAACAAATCACTGACAAAGTATCCTTTTGCAACAATTGAATTATCTTCATTTGCTGGTCTATCTCCCAAGTATCTATACCTAAATGAACCCCCTAAACCACTATTAGTTTTTAGAGATATTCCTCCTGCGGCTGTAAAAATTGGTGCTAAAGGTAAATAATTTTTTCCGACTTCATTTTCTATGGAACGTGGTTTTGCTGTAGATATATCAGTATCAAAATACAAACCTTTTGAGAGTTGATAGCGAGCAGAAAGGTCAAATCCGTATCTGCGAGAACGTCCACTTGGTTCTATTACACCTTCATCACCAACATAAACAAATTCTTGTTGCAACCACAAATACCAAGCCGCTGCAGAGAGTAATAATTTGGGAAATGGTTTGAAATTTAAGCCTAAATCTGAACCATAAGCCGCTGGTAATGTTTCCAAGCCTTTTTTGGTAACAATTGCCCTTGTATCATTTGAATGAAAGCTTTTTCCGGAGTTAAGATATAATTGTAATCTTGGATTAGCAGTGTAATAAAAATTTAATTTTGGAGAAACTATAACTGCATTAGATTGCTGATAATCAAGGGGTTGTAATAAAAAATCTTGGTATTGATTATTAAAATAGTCAAATCTAATCCCTGTATTTATCAAAAATCTATCAGACAATTTTATATTTTCATCCATATAAATCCCTAAATTCTTTTCATTTATATTTCCTAATTTAAAATTTTCTAAAGTAATAGAACGGTCTTTAGTATGTGATAATTCAGTATTTTGTGTGATATCTTGACGATATTGAACGCCTACCGTCGTTGTGAATTGTGTTTTACCAATATTACCTTCTGTCATGAAACTACCATTGTAGCCAAATAAATTTCTTGCCTCATTTTGGCGAATTTGGTCTCCATTAATACTGTCTTCTCTGAAAAAAGTAAAGTTAGAAAATAATTCAAAATTGTAATTACTATAAAATAATTGATGCTTTATTAAGTTATTTTTGGGTGTTGAAGTAACTAATTGAATATTAAAATTTGTTCGACTTGTCAAGCCTCCCTCTGAAGGGTCCACGGAACCAAAAAAACCTGTTATACCCGTTTCAACAGCACGATCTGGGATTTGTCCTGAATGATTCCATTTACTCCAAAAAGTGCTTCCAGTAAGAGTTAGATTAGTGTTTGTCCCTAAATGTCCGTGATACTTACCAATAACGTTTACTCTTTTGAAGTTTTGAGGATTATCAAAATATGAATTTGTAAAAGTGTACTCAGAGGCAATATAAGCAGATTGGTTTCTTAGTTTTGCTTTCTCACCTAATAAGTCGATACCTACTACGGTTCTATAGCTATCAAATTGCCCAGCTTCTATCTTCGCAAAAGAATGTTCCAAAGCATTTTTTGTTTCAAAATCTACCCATCCAGCTGTCGCTAAATTGCCTTTACTGGCATTATAAGAGCCTTTTTTGAAATTTACCGTTTGAATCAATTCTGGAATGACAAAATGTAAATCTGCATAGCCTTGCCCGTGTGCGTGTGAGACCATATTAACGGGCATACCATCAACCGTAAGGCGAATATCGGTACCATGGTCGAGGTCAAAACCTCTGAGGAATATCTGCTCAGCTTTGCCTCCACCTGCGTGTTGTCCGATGAAAAGTCCGGGTACCATCCTAAGCACTTCTTGAGAATTATTAATAGGGCGTAATTTAATATCTAGGTTACTAATAAGGGTCTGGTCTTGAGGATGATCTGAAGACACTACAACTTCTGATAACTCGACATTGGATACAGTTAATAGCGTTTTTATAGAAAAAATTTCATCGTCTTTTACAGTAACAATTACAATTTGAGATTTAAAGCCAATAAATGATATTTCAATTTTATAAGGTGCTGCGGGTAAATCTTCAAAACGATATTGCCCTAATTCGTTGGTAACCGTTCCTTTATTCAATCCTACGATTTGCACATTTACTCCTTGAATTGGAAGGTTGGTGGCATTTTCATAAACCGTTCCAAAAACACTTCCGAAGTGAGCGAAAGTTTGGAAGGATAGGATTGATATAATTGACGAGAGTAAGAGTTTTTTCATTTGAAAATTACTAAATATAACAACTTCCCGAAAGTAGAAAGGACTTTCGGGAAATCGAATTTCTTTTACAAAACAAACTTAGGATTAGCCTTTTTTGCTTGTGCAATTAACTTATTACCTTGTGTATTATTACCTAAAGCTAATTCAATTTTTGCTGCTTGCTGTAATAACTCAGGGTTTTGGCTACCCGTTCTCATGGCCACTACAATATGGTCTTGAGCCTTTTTAAAGTCTTTTTGGTTAAAATAAACTCCTGCCAAGGCATGATTTACATCAATATTTTTAGGACGGTTTTTGTATTCAATCAAACCGTGTTTTAAGGCTAAATCGTACTGACCTGTTTTGGTATATAATTTACATAGTTCCAAATCCACAGCATGTCCAGATTTAGCGTCTTCGTCTAACATTTGAACCACTTCTGCATACTTATTAGTTGCTTTCTCGTTATCTCCTTGCAAAGCATAAATATCTGCCATTTCTTCATGGAATGAAAATTCGGGCATAATTTTCGCTGCTTTTTCTAATATTTCTAAGGCTTTGTCATATTGTTTTGCCTCTTTCAAAACCTGAGCCTGTCCACGTTCTGCAAAGGCATAGCTTGGTCTAACTACCAATATATCGTCATACTGTTGCTTGGCGGCTGTCATCTGTCCTGTGGTTTGATACAACTGTCCTAATGTATTTTTACTCCAACAAAATGGCTCCGAACCTGGCAAGCCCGCTTGCACTGCCAATTTCATTGCTTCAATTGATCCTTTAAAATCGCCATAAATCTCACGCAAATAAGAAGCTCTTGAATATGATTCCAAGGATGGTTTCAACTGTTGCATTTTGTCAGACATTTTTACGGCTTCTTCATAATTGCCCAATTCAACGTTTGCATCTACCAAAACCCCATATACATAAGCATTGGCAGGGTTAATCTTTTGTGCTTTTTCAGCTAATACTTTTGCCTCAGAAAATTGATGTTGAGACATTTTTACGGATGCTTTATAAGTAGTAGCCTCAAAATTATTAGGGTCTAAATATAAAACGCCATCTAAGATTTTAAGTACTGCTGGATAATAATATGGGTGTTCGCCAGTAATTCTTGCCTCAGCTAAAAAAATTGTTGCTATTTGCAAACGAACTTTAATGTCGTTAGGGTTTTTTTCAAGTTTTTTATTTAATTCTGCAATCTTAGTTTTTGTTTTATCCCATTCCGAAGCCTTCGCCAATTCACCTTTACGGTCGAACAAAGGTGGAATATCTAAGTTGGAAGAAGTTGTTTCCGTAGTGGATTCAGAGTTTTTGGTATTTTTACAACTAATTGAAAATAAAGAAATTGTAAATAAACGGATAAATGATCAC
>JANPIG010000511.1:0-2095 GCA_031424875.1 Cytophagales bacterium | reverse complement strand
GAAAGTGGCAAAATCTTCGGTAGAGTTACAACAATCCAAATTTCGGAAGCCTTGAAAGAGAAAGGTTTTGACGTGGACAGAAAGAAAATCTCTTTGGATTCAGAAGTGAAATTTGTGGGTGAATATACTGCAACCCTTGATTTGCACAAAGAAGTGAAGCACAAAGTGAAATTTAACGTAGTAGCAGATTAAATTAATTAATGTTTGTTTGTTATTGATTATTAGGAATTTATTCATAGTAACCAATTTCTAATCACTAATCATTAATTGCTAACTACCATTTAATAGTTTTTTAGATTAAATACAAAAAGCACCTCTTTTTCTGAGGTGCTTTTTGTATTTTTGTAGGATTTTTCTAAGTTTAGGCGTAATTTTTGTGGAAGCAAAAGCAACGTTTTTACGGTTAAATCCGTCTTTTATTATTATCAGTAGGGATTAAATACTTAACCCACCTTCAAAATACCTTGAATATGTTTAAGCGAATAGGATTATTTATATTTTTATTGATTGGTACGTCACATTTTCTTTTCAGCCAAATTACCATTTCATCGCCTGTAATTAGGCAAGTTTTTCAGCGTGACCTCACTAATAAGGCATCATTGACTATTACAGGAAGTTACTCTCAATCTGTTGATGCTATTCAAGCAAAACTTACTGCTGTAAAAGTAGGACAAGGTACTGATATTGATTGGACAACAATAAGCTCAAACCCATTAGGAGGAATCTTTAAGGGTACGCTTTCTGTAAGAGGAGGTTGGTATAAGTTGGAAGTAAGAGGTACATTAGCTGGAAAAGTAGTTGGAAATATATCAACCGTTGAGAGAGTAGGCATTGGGGAAGTTTTTGTGATTGCAGGACAATCCAACGCAGGGGGTAGCGGTCAACTGGAAGCTAATGAAACTGGAGCAACTGATGACCGTGTAAACTGTGCAAATTTTATTAGTCCACGAACCTATTATCCAGATTTTCCATTCCTTCATGCAGATTTAAACCAATTTTCTATTATTGAATTTTCGCAACTCAAAAAAACGGCTGCTATTGGTCCTACGGGCCTTGGACCGTATTATTGGGGGAAAGTAGGGGATGCTTTGAGTGCAAAACTTAATGTGCCTATTTTATTTTTCAACACAGGTTGGGCGGGTGCGTCTGTACGTGTGTGGCGTGAAAGTGCTGAAAATCCTACCGTTGGTGTACCCAGTGATTTCCAGTTTGATAATACTAATAACAACCGTTATGTACCAGGTTATCCTTACTCAAACCTTAGTGCTGTTTTGAGTTATTACGGAATCAATTTGGGGGTGAGAGCCGTATTGTGGATGGAAGGAGAAACCCAAAATCTATTAAATCTTGATGCTATTGCACAAGGATTAACACCACCCGTGACAGTTGACAATTACTTAGATAATTTGAGGAGATTGGTCAAAAGAACTCGTCAGGATTTAGGTAACAACAAGTTAGCTTGGGTAGTTGCAAGAACCTCTTATTCGAGCCAATTAAACTGTGCTAATCCTAATACCTTGCCGCCTTCTCCATCGCCCATTATCGTGAATGCACAGAATCAGGCCATATCTGATCCTACCCTTGCTCCAATGTACCCAGGACCATTCACTGACAATATTCAGGTATCAAAAAGAGGGGAGAGAGCAGACTGTGTTCATTTTACTGGCAAAGGTTTAGACGAAGTTGCTAATGCTTGGATAAAGGCTCTGACAGAAGATAATAAGAACTTTTTTGAAACTGTTGAACCCATTTTGGTAGATAATATTCCAACGGTTTCTTTAGAATGTGTATCGGCAGGAGTTTTAAAACTAACCTTGCCAGAAGGTTATGCTTCCTATAACTGGGTAAATACAAAAACAGGTGCAGTAGAGGGAAATACGAGAAGTGTGAATGTAGGTAGCGGTACTTACATTGCTCGTGTAACTCGTAGTAATGGAAATATTATTCAAATTCCCCAGTTTACGGTAGTCGCCAATACACCTCCTAGGGCCCCAATTGTAACGGCTTTAAGTGATGTAAATTTTTGTTTGGGAACCAGTGTAAAGCTGCAAAGTACCACTGAAGTAGTAAACCCAATTTATGAATGGGTAAGTAC
>JANPIG010000510.1:0-4223 GCA_031424875.1 Cytophagales bacterium | reverse complement strand
CATTCATGGCATGAACACCTGTATATAATCCCTTCCACCAAAAATGATTGTATGCCACTCCAAATACATATTGGCGTACATATCCAGGAAAGTTGTATTTCGCTCGCTGTTCGTCAACTATTTCTTCCCAAGGCATACCTAATGGCCAATTAAACTTTGACGTTTTAAATTCTAAGAAAACAACATTTTTAGGTGTTATCCTATACCCAAGATTTAGTTGAACAAACTCAGGTGCATTTGGGTCATTAGGAATAAAATTTCCTAACATCAAGAGTGTACTTCCAACGAAGAATTTTTTATCAGTAGGCTCTTCTGTTGAAGTTTGACCCAAGGATGAATTATTGGCAAATAAAAGAGCCACACAAACGAGTGTAAAACCCGTAATAATCTGTTTTTTCATAAAATTGTAATTTAAAGTAATTGATAAAAATTTGATGGTATATTCAAATAACTCGAATCACCAAATTCCCTATTTTCTGCTTAGTCTCAACATATTTGTATGCTTCCACGATTTGCTCTAAGGGATATTGATGTTTTAAAAGAGGTTTATACTTTCCACTCTCAACCAAATTTTCCTTTTACTATTGCTTTCATTTTTTCTTAATCGTTATACTTTTCTCCACCACCGAAGACATCAAAAACCATCCGACAGGCTTATTGGAAGACTTTTTATTCTTATTCATAATGTTTGTAGGGACATTTGCGGCGGGCTGTGCAAATAAACCTGCATTTGTCATTTGGGTTTGAACTTGGAAGAAATATCTGAACGTTTCATAATTGACTGACAAAACTTGAACTTTAATTTTATCCCCAACTTTAAACGGTTTATCAAAAGGTGTTATGGCTTTTCGGAAAAATTCAAAAAGTGGTTGTCCGTCCGTCTCCCATCCTTCATAACCCGCATCCCACGTAAAATTCAGATATTTGGGTTCGTTCAGTAGCGTATCATTTCGGGATGTTCTTATCCAATAAAAATCCGTTCTTTTTGGAATATCAATTGCCCAAAAAGTGGCAATGTAACCATTTTGTTTTTCGGTAATTCCTTCTTTGTATTCATAAGTAAGCGAGTCAATTTTAGGAACAGGATTTAATCTCGACTCTGAAATTAAAGTGTCTCCTTTGTAAATTACCGAAAGCAAATAATTACTATTCATCTTCGCTAAACTGTTTTTTCCATTAGGCAACCAACTGTAATTGCCCGAATTCGTGGCATCAGTAAATGGAAAAACTTCTCCTGTGTTCACGTTCGTCACGGTTACTTTTGCCCCCAGAACCGCAGGAGAAGCACTATTTTTGAAATAGGAAGAGGTGTTAGTGAGTTTTATCGTCTGTTTGCTTGCCGCATCCGTGAGAAAAGCATCCACCGCAATTTGCGATTTTCCTTCGTCAAGTGTGATGTCTATTTCTTTTTCACAACTCGTTATGAATAAGACGATTGGAAGTAAAAAGTAAAATATAAGGTTGTTAATTTTCATGATTTTTGAAATTAAAATTTAAAATTATAAGTCACCCCAGGAATCACTGAGCCAATAATTGAGTAATTAATTGCCTCCGTTTTTTGAGCGTTATCTTTATTAGCTTGAAAAAACACTGCAAATGGATTCTGTCGATTATAGACATTATACAAAGAGAAAACCCAGCTCCCTTCTCGCTTTTTGTTCGCTTTGGGCTTTTGATTTAAGGTAACGGAGAGGTCTAAACGATGGTAATCTGGAATCCGATAATTGTTCCTTCTCTCCTCAGAATTATGGGGAATCATCCAACCATTTACGTCGATTCTATTGGTAGGGAACGTGGCGGGCGTTCCAGAATTGAAAACAAAATTTCCAGAAAAACTCAAACGATTTGTGAGTTGATAAGCGGCTGTGATGTTCAAATTGTGTAATTTATCAAAACGAGTAGGATACCAAAGCCCTTTATTAATTCCTTCAACTTTTCGTTCTGTACGAGCAAGTGTATAAGAAACCCAACCCGTCAACGCTCCATAATTTTTCTTTACTTGAAACTCTACGCCATAAGTTCTGCCATTTCCATTCATTAAATCAGCCTCTATAAATTCGTTCAACAATAAATTCGCTCCGTCAATATAATCAATCTGATTTTGGAGTTTTTTGTAATAGACTTCCACTGAGGTTTCTAAGGTTTTTTCATCCTTACCAAAATTTCTAAAATAGCCCAAAGCCACTTGGTCGGCCAATTGTGGCTTGATATTATTGGTACTTGGAGTCCAAACATCCACGGGCAAAGAGGCGGCAGTATTAGAAATCAAGTGAATATATTGAGCCATTCGGTTATAACTCGCCTTCACCGAACTATTTTGATTTAGCTGATATTTCAAGGCAAAACGAGGTTCAAAATTTCCATATTGCTTAATTAATTCACCGCTTTTATGCGTTTTAGTCTCTGATAATACCCTTCTTTCCCCTGCAATTCCATCCTTGAAATGATAAGATTTCCCTTTGCCTAAATATTGATATTGCGAATACCTTAACCCGTAATTAATTGATAATGAATTACTTAACTTCTGCTCATTTTCAATAAATAGTGAAGATTCCAAAGCAAATTGTTCTTCTAATTTTATATCAGTCGATTTCCCTGAGATAATAACTTTTGCATCACCAGGTGTGAAATCATAAAATAGACTTTGAGCTCCAAATTTGATGGTATTGTTTGGATTTGGGTAATAGACAAATTCTGGTTTTATACTATAATTTACAATGCTCGAATTCCACACAAATCCCTCAGTATCAGATTTTCCATTGAGGAGAGAGTAATCATATTTGCTGTAAAAAGTCGTGAAATTGAAAAATAACTTTTGGTTAAAAATATGATTCCATCGCAAAGTGGTGGTTGCGTTCCCCCAATTAAATCCGAAGATTGTTGCCGAGCCTCCAAAGGCATCTTTCCCAAAATATCCAGATAAAAATAAACGATTATTATCGTTGAGTTTATAATTAACTTTTGCCGTTAAATCATAGAAATAGAGTTTAGAGTCTTTCAATTCACCTTTCAAAAATGGTTTTGATAACACATCAATATACGACCTACGACCCGCCAAAATGAAGGAGGCTTTATCTTTTGCAATTGGACCTTCAATGGATAATCGACTGAAAATCAATCCAATACCACCAGAAGTTGTGAATTCTTTTTCATTTCCTTCTTTCATCCTTACATCCAAAATTGAAGACAATCTTCCGCCAAATTGTGCAGGAATTCCGCCTTTTACTAAATTGATATTCTTGACCGCATCAGGATTAAATACCGAAAAAAATCCAAATAAATGAGAGGAATTATAAACTGGGGCTTCATCCAACAGTACTAAATTTTGGTCAATCGAACCACCACGAACATTGAATCCCGAAGCACCTTCGCCAACGGTTGCAACGCCTGGGAGAAGCTGAATACTTTTTATCAAGTCAATTTCTCCTAATAATGCGGGCATTTTTTGGATGGTTTTAATGTCTAATTTATTCACACTCATTTCAATATTCTCAACGTTATCTTCTGGCTTGTCGGCTTTTACGATTACTTCTTTTAGCTGATTAGACTTTTCGATAATATCAAAATTTAACTTTACATTTTCAGATAATTCAACCGTTTTTGTAAGCGTTTCAAAGCCAATGTAAGTCGTTACGAGCGTGTATTTCCCTTTTGGGAGTGTCAGAGAGTAAAATCCGTAAGCATTTGAGGTGGTACCGTTTCCCAATTCCTTTACATAAATAGATGCACCAATTTGTTCTTCGCCGGATGCTGCATTTTTGATATATCCGCTGATGGTTAATTTTTCTTGTGCGTAGAGGCTCGCACTCAGAAAAATCATTAGCATCAATAGAAATCCTTTTGTTAATGTTTTTTGCATGATTTTGTGTTAAATTATTGATAACACAAAGTTGCAGGATTGAAAGTAGAGGGGAAATTTAAGTATGCGAAGTGAGGGGAGATGTCTGCAAATTTGAGTTTTCATTCTGTGAAAATTTTGAAGGATAAAATTTTCATAATACCGATTGTAGAAAAAATTGAATTTAAAGAAAAGATTGAAAAGATTTTAAAAAGGTGTCTCAAATATTTAAACCAGCTTAGAATGTTGTAGATGTAAGAGAAATAGACGCCATGAAATAAACAAAAAATAAGGGCGTATTCGGTTATACGCCCGTTAGTGGCAAGCATATCGCAACACCCAACGAATTGTAAGTTTCAATTCGCCAACATTTGCTTTTCACCCC
>JANPIG010000509.1:0-17201 GCA_031424875.1 Cytophagales bacterium | reverse complement strand
CTTTAAAACTTCCGACAATGGCAAGACCTGTTATTTTTTCTGCAATACCTTTTCGCTTTATTTTTCCTGCAATTTGATTGAGCGTCGTGCCACTTCCTACGGCATCATCAATGAGCAAAATATGCTTGTATTTAATTTTTTCGCTAATCGCAAAGGTATTTTCAGCATTATTAATTCTTTCCTCAAATTTATTCAAAGATTTTTGAGGAACAGGTATTATACCCGAAATCTTTTGAATATTTATTTTAGGCAAATTAATTTTCAACTGCGTTTCCATGAATTTCATCAACTGTACTTCTCGCCTAATCGTAGGCGGAACGTAACCAATGGCATCAAAATCATTTTCTTGAACAAGTATTTTGATTTTTTCTCGAATTTCATCCACCAATATTTTCATCAAAAACTTATTCTGACCTTGTTTGGCATAATGCAAAAGCGTTCCCAAACGAGTTTTCCCAAATCTTTCGATGGCGTAAAAATCTAAGTAATAAATATCATTAAGAAAAATACCATCAAAACCTTTGGTATTACTCAACTTTTCCATGCCATTGATGATGCCCCTTCCGTTGTAATAACTCTCGTACTTTGCCTTAGTCTTTTTTAACTCTTCAATAGTTTTTTGTAAAGGCAAATTCCTTTGTTTACACCAATGGGCAAATCCTTCTGCACCATCCAACATTTTACCGAGTTCAGTGATAACCAAAAACTGATTTCGCAAATATTCATCATCATCTTGGCTAACGCTATCAAAAATCAATGGTTTTTGAACCTTAGCAATCCGATAAATAGTCTTGGGAGTTCTGCCTAATTTTTCGATTTCACCATTTTCAAGCAAAGATTTTAGTGCTAAGTGGACAGCCTGTTTTGATACAAAAAGCTGGTCTGCGAGTTCAGTAACGCCTTTTTCGCCTTCTGAACTAAGGCTTTCTCGTATTTTATCTATTATTTGCATTTGTTACTTGACTATTGATAGTCAAAAGTAAAGTAATTATCTGAATTGTGAAAACTATTTGATACTTTACTATCAATAGTCAATAGTAAAGTAATTAGGGATAAAAAAAGATGATTAGCCTAAATCATCTTTTTCATTCTTCAAAAACTCATTCGTAAAATGCTCTTTGTGCTTTGGTTTGGCGAACTTCTCAGCATTATATTCTTTACTATTTCCTCTTGGAATTGATAAGGAATTCCAAGTATTTCCTGTTGCCATTTTACCAATAAAAACAATCTGCCCGATATGATAAGGATAATGTGCCAATTGCCTATTTATTGCTTCTACAACGCTATGACCCATATTTCTGATATAAATTGTTTCGTTTATATTGCTTTCATTCAAAGAATTTAGGGCTTTAAATAAGCAATCCCAACCTTCATTCCATTTATTCATCATTTCCTGACGGGTGTTGATGTCATTATCAAATTCTGCTTCTCTATGTCGCCATTCTTTTTCACCATCGGTTGTCAAGAAGTCTGTCCATCGAGAAAGCATATTTCCCCACAAATGTTTTACGATGGTCGCAATACTGTTACTTTCTTCGTTGTATTGCCAAAACAATTGTTCGTCTGAAAGTTGGGAAAAAGTCTTTTCTCCGAGCATTTTGTAGTATTCAAATTGCTTTTTTACGCTTTCTAAATAGTCGTTTTCCATAGACTAGAGAATTTTGGAAGGTAAAAACTTAAAGCTATCACGCAATTTAACAGTTTTATCTTAAATTTGACTTACAACTTTAAAGACTTACGACATACGACTCATAAATCCATGAATATTCAAACCCAAGAACAATATCAATTTATTGAAAGTATTCTTTTTGAAAACTTAGGTTATCTGCCCGAAGTGCTTGATTTTCAGTTCTTTTACGGAGGTAATTTTAATCTTGCTGTAAAAGTAAAAGTGGCTCAGGGCGACTATTTTATCAAATGGAATCAAGGCGACCACGATGGAATGTTTGAGTCGGAGGCACGTAGTTTGCAACTCTTGCGTGATACGGGCGTACTATCCATTCCGCAAGTTATCAATCACGGTCGGATTATTGATAAGGAATATTTGATGATTGAATTTTTGACTGCCAGTTTCAAACAGCCTAATTATTGGCAGGATTTCGGGCAGAGACTCGCACACTTACATACACACACCAATCAGCAATACGGTTTGCATTTCAATAATTACATCGGAGCGTTGCGACAAAGTAATGAATGGATGGATAATGGCGTAGAATTTTTCATCGAAAAACGCTTAAAAATTCAAGCAGGATTGGCACTTTATGACCGTAAAATTTCTCAGGAAGTTTATGACAAGTTTAATCTTTTATACGAAAAGCTACCTTCATTAATTCCGAATGAGAAACCCGCTTTATTACACGGAGATTTATGGTCGGGTAATGTAATGACTGATAATCAAGGACTTGTGGGCTTAGTTGACCCTGCCTGTTATTACGGATTGCGTGAAGCTGAATTGGCTTTTACCACGATGTTTGGCGGTTTTGAGACTACTTTTTATGAAGCCTATCACGAAATATACCCCATAGAAAATGGTTTTGGCGACCGCATTCCGCTGTATAATCTTTATCCATTGATGGTACATGTAAATCTATTTGGCGGAGGCTATTTAGATGCTGTGGAGAAGGTTTTGAAGAAGTTTATTTAACCCAAATGAAAAATGAATTTATCAACCGAAACTTGGATTTACATTGGCATTGGCTACGTTGCCCTGTGCATCTTGGCTTATTTTATTCAGGAAAGGTTTATTTTCAAACCCGAGAAACTTCATGCTGATTTTGAGTATAAATATGACGACCCTTTCGAAGAACTTCATTTTGAACCCGAGGCCGGCGTAAAAATCAACGGCTTACGTTTTTTTCACGATAAGCCAGAAGGCTTAGTGATGTATTTTCACGGTAATACTCGCAGTATAAAAGGTTGGTCGAAATATGCCGTAGATTTTACTCGACATGGCTATGATGTGGTGATGATTGATTATCGAGGTTTCGGAAAATCCATTGGCAAACGTACTGAAGAAGCATTGAACAAAGATGCTCAATTTGTGTATAACCGCATGAGGGCAAAATATGGGTACAAAGAAGAAGATATTGTGGTGTATGGGCGTTCATTAGGCAGTGGTTTTGCTTGTAAATTAGCCTCCAACAATCGCCCCAAAATGTTGATTTTGGATGCACCTTATTATTCATTTTCACATCTTACGAATCGCTTTTTGCCTTTTATGCCCATTTCTATTTTGTTACGTTTTAGCATTCGTACAGACCTTTGGATTCGCTATGTGAGATGCCCTATTTACATCATTCACGGTACAAAAGACTGGCTAATCCCTTATTCATCTTCCGTTCGTTTGCAAGGACTGGTGCCGCTAACTGCCAGATTATTACCCATTTACGGAGGAGGACATAATAATTTACCGTCTTTCCCGGATTATCATAAAAAATTAGAAGAAGTATTAAGAAATCGCTTCGATTTGATGTTTGATAAATACGAAACGGGGGATTTTAGGGAGTAAATTTAAGTATTAACATTTTAAATATACTTCTCGAAAGTTCCTTCTACTTTCGAGAAGTTCCTTCCAATCTCGAACTTCCCGAAAGTAGAAGGAACTTTCGGGAAGTATCAATCTCAATTATCATGAACTTACTCAAAAAACTCGGTTTTTTCTCTGCCTTCACCATTCCAATGTTTGTGGTGGCGGGCTATTATTTAGGCGGTTGGTGGAATTTTTCGTGCATTATATTTACTTACGGAATGTTACCGATTGCTGACTGGTTGATTGGAAGAGATGCTGAAAATAATGATGAAACCATCGTTTCTGAGCTTTCAGAAGAACGTTTTTATCGTTTCGTTACCTACGGATGGGTGTATGTGCAACTTGCCGTAGTGATTTGGGGAGCCTACATATTCGCTTATGGAAACATCGGAGCATGGTATTTTAAATTAGCTTTTCTGATGGGTATTGCCAACGCTACAGGTGGCGTGGGCATTACAGTGGCTCATGAGTTGGGACATAAAAGCACGAAGATTGAGCAATTTTATGCCAAAGTTTTATTGATGACGGTGAGCTATATGCACTTTTTTATTGAGCATAATAAGGGGCATCACGTATGGGTTTCAACGCCCAAAGACCCCGCTACAAGTCGTAAAGGAGAGAATTTTTATCGTTTCTTTTTTCGTAGTGTAATCAAAGGTTTTCAAAGTGCCTTATCCATTGAAATTGAGCGACTTAAACGTAAAAATCTCTCGGTTTGGTCGCTCCAAAATGAGATGATTTTGTTCGTTATTTTGCCTATTTTATTTTGTGCGGTGCTTACAGTTGGCCTACATTTTTACACAGGAACGTTCTCTTGGAATGTTGCCGTTTTCTTTTTCGTGCAAAGCATTTTAGCCTTTTCATTATTGGAAGCTGTTAATTATATTGAGCATTACGGAATCATGCGAAATGAGATTGCCAATGG
This sequence comes from Cytophagales bacterium, assembly GCA_031424875.1. GTDB lineage: Bacteria > Bacteroidota > Bacteroidia > Cytophagales > Spirosomataceae > Arcicella. The sequence continues at coordinate 12,747 of JANPIG010000509.1, read as the reverse complement.
ACGTTATGAACGAGTAAACCCCACCCACTCGTGGAATTCCAATTATTTAGTGACTAACTTTTATCTTTTTCAACTTCAACGCCACTCCGACCACCATGCCAATGCCAGCAGAAGATACCAAGTATTAAGGCATTTTGATGAAAGCCCCCAAATGCCACAGGGCTATCCCGCCATGATGTTGATGGCAATGATTCCACCGCTTTGGTTTAAGGTTATGGATAAGAAATTGGAAGATTGGAAAATGGGGCAGGTGGTTATTTGATGGTTTTTTTTATAGGAATACTAGTTTTAAAAGCAATTTAAATATTTTAAACATTTAATGCCTCATTGTCATTCTGAAAGAATCTAACTAATTGGTAAAGACAGAATGTTAGATTCTTTCAGAATGACAATGAGGCTTTTCTTCCTAATACTAATTTAAAAATAAAATGAGTATCTAAGATGAAATATTCAACCTATTTTAAAATCAGTATCAACTCAAAATCGCCTTCACCATAGCAGAAACCACTTTTCCATCAGCCAATCCTGCTAATTCTTTGGAAGCTACGCCCATCATTTTACCCATATCCGAAGGGGCAGATGCACCCACACGAACTTTGATTTCTTCTAATTTCGCTCGTAGTTCGTCTTCCGATAATTGTTTCGGTAAAAATTCTTCCACGATGGTCAATTCTATTTGTTCTTTCTCTGCCAAATCTTCACGACCTTGCGCTCTAAAAATTTCCAAAGAATCACGGCGTTGTTTTGCCGCTTTGGTCAAAAGTTTCATTTCAGCATCGGCAGAAAGGTCGCCCTCGGTATGCGTTCCAGAGGTTTCTTCTAAAAGAATTAATGATTTGATAGCACGGAGCGTTCTGAGACGGTCTTGGTCTTTGGCACGCATAGCATCTTTTATGCCGTTGTCGATAGTAGTTTTTAATGACATTTTAAAAAAGTTCTGAGTTTTGTGTACTGAGTTCTGAGTTTACCTTAACTTTGAACTATTCAGAAAACATTCATTTTGTTTTCTGTGTTCACAAAGATAATAAAACGGTTATTGGTTATCAGTTATTAGTTATCAGTATTTTAGATAAATACAACTCATAGCTCATGGCTCATAGCTCATAGCTCACATGACAAAATTAAGCGTAAACATCAACAAAATAGCCACACTTCGTAATTCGAGAGGTGGCGATAATCCAAATGTAGTAAAAGTTGCCCTCGACTGCGAGCGTTTTGGAGCAGAAGGAATAACGGTACATCCACGTCCAGACGAACGCCATATTCGTTACCGAGATGTGTTTGATTTGAAAGAAGTAGTTACCACAGAATTTAACATTGAAGGCAATCCTACCGAAGCAAAATTTGTGGAATTAGTGCTTGCCAATCGTCCTACGCAGGTAACGCTTGTGCCAGATGTGTTGGGAGCAGTAACGTCCAATGCGGGTTGGGACACCATCAAATACAAAGATTTACTGACCGATTTAATCGCCCAATTCAAAGCATTGGGCATTCGCACTTCTATCTTTGTGGATGCCCACCCACGCATGGTAGAGGGAGCAAAAGCCGTTGGCACAGACCGCATTGAGCTTTACACCGAACCTTATGCAGAAAACTATTTCAAAAACCGAGAAGCAGCCATCAAAGATTTCATAGTGGCTGCTCAAAAAGCCAATGAATTAGGTTTAGGCATCAACGCAGGGCATGATTTGAGTTTAGATAATTTACGTTATTTCCAGCAAAATATTCCTAATCTTTTAGAGGTTTCCATTGGTCACGCTTTGATTTGTGATGCTCTTTATTTGGGTTTGGAGAATGCGGTGCAGTTGTATTTGAGGGAGACGAAGGCGGTTTAAAATTATTACATCAAATCTAATCACATAATTTATGGCAGAGCTTTATAACATCTCTCATTGGAGTGAACAGTCATGGTGGAATACAGGTGGAACACGAGATAAGAAAATTTATTTGAATCCTGAGGATTGGGAGTTGTACTATTTCAAACAATCATTTAAGAAAGGGCAGCGTGATTACAGACATGAATTTTGGTCTGAAATAATCGCTTCTGAAATTGGAATAATGCTCGGATTTGATGTTTTACGTTACGATATTGCAATTCGTGGAAATGTTGTAGGATGTATCTCAAAATCTATGATTAATCAAGCTTCTGAGGAATTAGTTGAAGGAGGAAAATATTTACAAGCATTTGATAATACTTTTAATCCAGAAAATGTAAAACAAAGAAATCAATATAATTTTGAACTCATTGTTGGTGCCCTCAATCTTTTTCAAAAAGAAAAACATCTTGCTAAATTGATAGAAATTGTCGTTTTTGATGCACTTATAGGCAATAGCGATAGACATCAAGAAAATTGGGGTATTATCAACAGACATACTTCTATCTCTCAGAGTATAAAACAAATGACAGATGATTTAGAAACAGGATTTATTAAAGAAGACCTACAAAAATCATCCGTTTGGTATAAAAGATTGTTGGAACGATTATTTTATACAGCTACTGGAGAGGTCAGACAGGAATTCAAACAAGCAAGATTGACATTGTCTAAGGAAACTTGCTTTGCACCAATCTATGATAGTGGTTGTAGTTTTGGAAGAGAATTAGAAGATAGTAAAGTATCAGAGATGCTTGAAAATGAGACAAAAATCCAAACTTACATAAAAAACGGTTTAGCAGAAATTCATTGGGAAAACAAAAAGATTAGTCATTTTGAACTAATTGAAAAAATATTTCAAATACCAGAATACAAGCCTTTTATCACAAACTCTTTGCAAAAAATCACAAATAAATTTAATATTGGAGAGGTAAAAGATTTAGTTTTGAATATTGACAGAGATTTAATTAATATCGGGAACCCCAATATCCTACCAAACAAAAGAAAAGAATTGATTATAAAGTTACTAACTTTACGATTCGAAAAATTAGAGAAAATGTATTCTCAAATGAAATGAAAGAAATAGGTCAGATATATTTAAGTTGGAGAGAAGGGCTTGGCAAGCCAAGACATATTGTGGGTGTTTTGAAGAAAAATGCTACACAAGGAATTCGCTTTGAATATATTCCAAAAGGTGTTGAAGAGGCTAAAAAATATGGATTTTCTCTATACACAGAATTTCCCGATTTGGATAAAAAGTATAATGAAAATGTATTAGAGATTTTCAGTCAGCGTTTGATAAAATCTGAACGTTCTGATATTTCTGATTTTTTTGACTTTTGGGAAATAGATTCAAAATATAAAGATGATAAATATTATTTATTAGCACATACACAAGGTCTAAACCCCGCTGATAATTTTGAGTTTTTAGCTGATTATAATCCAAATCCTTCTCTACGGTTTTTAACAGATATAGCAAGTTTAAGTTTACAAAAGCTACCAGCTAATTCTGTTAAAGTAGGAGAAATTTTATCATACTCTTTGGAGAAAAACAATGAGTATGATGATAAAGCTGTTAGGGTTTTTAAGGGTGACTTAGAGATAGGCTATATTAAAAAAATCCATTCCCGTGTTTTTCATAAATTGAAAGAAAGGAAGTTAAAAATACTTGTGAAAGCTGTTGAGCAAAATGGAATTATTAAAAGGGTTTTTGTGAAAATTTGTAATGAAAATTAATAACAAAGACTTTTGACTGCTTAAAATGTCACAAACTATTTTTAAAAAAAATATAAAAAGAATCTTCCAATACAAAGCCGTAAGAATTATCGCTTACGGCTTATTGCTTTTCATCATTTTAGACCTCATTTTCCCGTTCAAAATTCAGCCCAATTACTCCACCCTTATTATGGATTCGGATGGAAAAATTCTTCATACTTTTTTGAATAATCAGGATAAATGGCGGATGAAAACGGAACTTTCGGAGATTACACCGACTCTCGAAAAAGCCATTGTGTATAAAGAAGACCGTTGGTTTCGTTGGCATTTTGGAGTTAATCCTTTTGCCATTTTTCGGGCTGGCTTACGTAATGTATTCACTGGTAGGCGGACTTCGGGGGCGAGTACCATTACGATGCAAGTTGTGAGATTATTGAACCCACAATCTCGAACTTATTTCCATAAATTCCTCGAAATCTTCCGAGCCATGCAGTTGGAAGTGCATTTTTCCAAAGATGAAATCCTACAATTTTATCTTAATCTGGTGCCTTATGGCTCAAATATCGAAGGCATAAAATCGGCTTCGGTTTTGTACTTTCAGAAGTCGCCCGATGTTTTGAGTTTGGCGGAAGTAATGGCTTTGGCAATCATTCCCAACCGTCCGTCAAGTTTGCGTTTGGGTATCAATAATGACTTTATTTTGAAGGAAAGAAATCGTTGGTTAAAAGAATTTAAAACTGAGCAAGTATTTCATAATCAGGACATTGACGATGCTCTAAGTGAGCCTTTGAACGTCCAAAGACACGAAGCTCCCAAACTCGCACCACACCTTTCAATACGACTAAAACAAGAGAATCCAACCGAGGCAAATATCCATTCTTCCTTAATCAGAAATAAGCAATTAACGATTGAGAAAATTGTACAAAACTATGTGAGTCGGCTTTATGCGATGAACATTCACAATGCTGCGGTAATGGTGATTAACAATAAAACGCATCAGGTGGAATCTTATGTTGGTTCGGCAGATTTCAATAACCCTGTTGATGGCGGACAAGTAGATGGTGTGCGAGCAATTCGTTCGCCAGGAAGTACGCTCAAACCACTCTTGTACGCAACGGCTTTTGATTTGGGCATCATTACCCCCAAAACCGCTATCAACGATGTGCCAACCAACTTTGGCGGTTTTGAACCCGAAAATTTTGATAAATTATTTCATGGAAAAGTAACCATTGAATTCGCTTTAGCAAATTCGCTGAACATTCCAGCGGTGAAAATTTTGAAAGAAATTACTACGCCCGTGTTGGTAGAAAAACTCAAAAAATCTGATTTTCAGGCAGTTAAAAAGAATTCATCCAAATTGGGATTATCCTTGGTATTGGGTGGATGTGGTGTTACGTTGGAGGAATTAACGAATCTGTTTTCGAGTTTTGCGAATGAGGGACAATTTCAGAAGGCAAAATATATAAATGGTAATAATCAATCCGAAATCCGAAATCTTAAATCCGAAATCACTTCAAAGGAATCCACCTACCTAATCACTCAAATTCTCTCCCAAGTAGTCCGTCCAGATTTGCCAAATAACTATGATTATACCTACCGAATGCCCAAAATCGCTTGGAAAACGGGAACATCATTCGGCAAAAAAGATGCTTGGAGTGTGGGTTATAATGCTAATTATACTGTTGGCGTTTGGATAGGAAATTTTTCGGGCGAAGGCGTACCCGAACTTTCAGGGGCAAATATTGCAACACCTTTATTATTCGATATTTTCAACACGATTGAATATAATTCTTCGGCAAAATGGTTCAAATCGCCCGAAGGAATTGCCCTCAGAAAAGTATGTGCCGAAAGTGGCGATGTACCAAGCGAATTTTGTACAAATCAAATCACGGATTATTACATTCCGAGTGTCTCCAAAATGACCTCTTGTACGCATCTCCGAAATGTATATATACGTTCAGATGCTCAAATTAGCTATTGTTCGCATTGTTTGCCCGATAGCGGGGCGGTCAGAAAACTATATCCAAACCATGCCCCCGAACTGGTGAGTTGGTACGAAACCAAGCATATTCTCTACGAAAAAATACCGCCACACAATCCCCAATGCGAGCGAGTTTTCCAAGAAAATGCCCCCCAAATCGTTTACCCAGTGGACGGTTCAGAATATTTTCTGGATAAAAAAGATACGCAGAAAATGATGCTCAATTGCCAAACAAGCAATGATGTGAAGGTGGTTTATTGGTACATCAATGATAAATTATTGCAAAAATCAGAACCCAATACAAAGATCTTTTTCACGCCCGAAGCAGGGAAATTGAAAATATCATGCAGTGATGATAAGGGGAGGAATACAGATATTTTTGTGGAGGTGAAAAAAGAGTAAAAATAAAAAAAATCGCATGATTCAAAACCATGCGATTAATAAAACCATCCTACAAATTACCCTTTCGCATTTCCTTCACCGCATAATCAGCCGCACGAGCCGTGAGCGCCATGTAGGTCAATGATGGATTTTGAGTTGAGGTAGAAGTCATGGATGCTCCGTCGGTTACAAAAACGTTTTTGCAATGATGCAAAGCATTCCACTTATTCAACATCGAAGTCTTAGGATCTTTACCCATTCTTACGCCCCCCATTTCATGGATATCCAAACCTGGAGTACGATGTTGGTCGTTGGTGCGGATATTTTTGAAACCTGCTTTCGTGAACATTTCGGTCATTTGTTCAAAATAATCTTTCACCATTTTACGGTCGTTGTCGTCATAATCTACCGATATTTTCAATTGGGGAATTCCCCAAGGGTCGGTTAAAGTTTTGTCCAAAGCCACAAAATTACTTGCCTTTGGAATAGTCTCGCCCATCATGTGCGAACCTACGTTCCAAACATTATTCAACTGGGGGTTCAAAAGCCCTTTTTTCAAATCCTCACCTAAGCCACTTCTATCATCATGCGAATATCTACCTGCCGAAAACCCAGAAGCATAACCCCGTAAGAAGTCAGTTTCTTGCTTCAAAAAATTACGAAAACGTGGAATATAAGCAGAATTTGGAATACGTCCTTCGGTTTTACTATCCAAAAACCCTTCATATTCAGCATTAATATTAGCTGTATAATTATGGAATGCCACATATTTTCCCAACACGCCACTGTCATTCCCTAAACCATTTGGAAAACGATTAGATATAGAATTCAATAAAACCAGATTTGAGTTTAAGGCAGCAGCATTTACGAAAATAATACGAGCATAATACTCAATCATTTGTTTTGTATTAGAATCAATCACTCGCACACCCGTAGCTTTTCCTTTCTTTTCATCATAAATAATAGAATGAACTACCGAATGCGGTCGTAAGGTCATTTTACCCGTCTTTTCTGCCCAAGGTAGAGTAGAAGAATTACTACTAAAATAACCACCATAAGGACATCCACGCTCGCAAATGGTACGATTTTGACATTGCACACGCCCTTGGTCTGTATGAATTTTGTTAGGAACTGTCAGGTGGGCGGCACGTCCGATGATAATATGGCGGTCGGTATAATGCTTGGCTACTTCCTGCTTAAAATGCTTCTCTACACAATTCATTTCATGCGGAGGTAAAAATTCGCCATCGGGCAAACTCGCCAAGCCGTCTTTATTCCCTGCAATGCCCGCAAATTTTTCTACATAACTATACCATGGTGCTAATTCAGCATAGTTTATAGGCCACTCTACGGCAAAACCATCACGGGCAGGACCATCGAAATCATACTGCGACCAACGTTGTGTTTGCCTCGCCCACATCAAGGATTTTCCCCCTGTTTGGTAGCCTCTAATCCAATCAAAGGGTTTTTCTTGAACATAAGGATGTTCAGCATCTTTTACAAAAAAGTGCTGTGAGCCTTCGTAAAAAGCATAACATTTACTTACAATAGGATTGGCATCTTTTACTTCCTTTGTCAATTGTCCACGATGTTCAAATTCCCAAGGTTGGGTCATGGTGGTCGGATAGTCAGTAATGTGTTTTACTTCACGTCCACGCTCCAACACAAGGGTGCGTAAGCCTTTGCCAGTCAGCTCTTTAGCGGCCCATCCGCCACTAATGCCCGAGCCAATAACAATGGCATCGAAGGTTTGATTTTTGATTGAATCTATATTAATATTTGACATTTTTCGATATTGTTTTTTTGGGGTTTGTCCGTAATTCTTTAGGAAGCCAAGGAAGTATTTTTGCTGACTGCCAGATAGAATTTACTAACTTTTTTTCACAGGTACGCATCCATTGTAACGTCCAGGTAAGAACTTAAAAATTCTTAAATTAGTCATTACGTATTCAGAATTTAAGTAGCCTTGAACCGTAAGGTTTTTAACTAACTTTAGAAAATCTTTGTCCTCATTATTACTTGAATTTAACATCGAATTTAAAACCGCTAATTTTTGCTTTGCATCACATTCTAAAAAGGATTTTGAATAATCTTTTTTAGCCATATTTTCCGTAGCCACGAGTCCTTTCGCAAAAACTTCTTGCGCTTTTTTATCGTAGCAATCAGCCACCATTTTTTCTACAAACTTATTAATTCCCAACTCTTTAGCGCCAGGCGTATCAGTTTTAGGAATAATAGTTTCTACGACTTCAGCCAGTAATGTTTCTTGTGAAAAAGAGAGATTGAAATGCTGATTCTGGAGGTTTTTTATACTCCAAGCATTTGCCCAAGACGGTAGCGAAATAATACTACCGATACTCAAAGCTACAGATTTTAAAGCGGTACGTCTTTGCATTTGAAAAAGATTGATATAAAATAGAAAGGTTTTTTTTCTGTAAATATACTCTTGAAAAGCCTATTTATGAATGAATGATTTACGATTTATGAACTTAAAATTAGCTCAATAATTATCACTAAATACTTTACATAACGCCAAATCATGGAAATTCTTTTACTATCAATTTATCAGGTATTGGGTAGGTAATTAATTTTGAAAAATCTTCTTTCCAAAAATCTAAATCCAATAATTGGTTTTTATTGTCTCGTGTAAGGGTAATGATTACGGCAACGCCATCAGTATCAGTATATTTCATCTGAATCAGATCACTATCATAGTCATCAGGATTATTATCAATTCCTAAACTAATACTCCCCATTTTACCACCCTCATATTCAAAAACATCCTCACTGATGGGGTAATCTTGAGTTGTATAGCCTATTTTTTCGAGCATAAATTCTATCACTACTCGTTCATTTTCTCTTATTTTTCTGGTTTGATTCATTTTGATGTTAAAGTTGATTTTTTTTACAATTCTATGGTAAAATCCAAACAAAAATAAACTTGAAAATTAATATATTCTGTATTTACTCTTTTTAAACTAATCCAATCATCTTTTGTTAAATGATTACATTGCGGTAAATTCGTGAAATTAAAAACAATATGAAATACATAAAATACTTTATCATTTTATCAGCGCTTACTTATACGTCATGCACAAAGCAACCTAAATTAGGAGAACTTAATCTTGAAAAATGGCGAGCAGATAAAGGGGGTTGTTCAGGCGAGCGCATCCAAACAATTGATAAACTCAAAGCATTAAAAGAAGAAATTAAGGGCGTAAGCTCTAATGATTTAGATAATTATTTGGGAAGACCAGATGTTCAACAATTGGCAGACCGAAATCAAGAATATTACATTTATTTCTTAGAAAAAGGGGTGCACTGTGAAACATTACAAAAGCCGTCAGAGGCTCGTTCCATGGCAGTTCGTTTCTCAGCCATGGGTATGGCTACGGAAGTAACATTTCAAAAAGGTGTTCCGAGTCAGTAAGTGGCTTTCAGCACTTGGCTTTCGGCTGGGTGACATATGCGTGATTTACGGAAGCCTTCGGTAAAAACCGAAGGCTTCCGTTTGAAACTCACAAAAAAAGCCCTCACAAGCATAACTCATGAGGGCAAACCAATAATTTATATAAAGTAAGGATTGTAATTCTTAGAATTTAACGGGTAATACGTAGTAAGATGCTACTTCAATACCCTGAATTTTTGCTGGATTCCACGAACCCATTTTTTTTACCACTTTTATTGCTTCAGCACTCAACTGCGCACTTAATTGTGAGTCGGAAGGGCTGGCTAAGACGTGAACTTTGCTAATTTCACCGTAGCGTTCTACCATAAATCTGATTAAAACTGTTTCACCTTTGGAACCTTTCGGACGACCAAGATTCTGAGCTAAAAAACGTTTTAACCCTTCTTGCCCATCTGGGAAAGTAGCTGGCAATTCAACATCATAATAAGTTGAGTCTCTATCAACAGTCATGTTTTTGAAACGAGCAGCTCTGGCTTTATCTTTATCTTCAAAAATATTATCGTTTTCAATTTCCAAAACACTGGCAATTAGCATTTTGTCTTTGGCTGAAAAAGTGGTAGGTATTAAGGCACTCTTTTGTGCTTTACCTGTGAATGCTACTACTAGGAGGAGCATTAAAAATGTAAAATTTTTCATGACTGTGAGAAGTTTAAAATTTTCACAATAAGAATTGCGAAACGTAACTACTTGAATTCGAAAACAAATTTGAACGAAAACAAATTTGATTTCTGACTGTCATGGCGGTTACGGTCATTAATCTTATACGTGAAAATTTCTCTCATAACTAATCAAGCAATAGAGTAATTTCACAAAGCAAGGATTTTCAAAAAGTGTGCCAACTTTTTGTTTGGTTTACAAAGATATTAAAATTTAAATCATATATCCAAACATTTTATAAAAAAAATTTTATTTTATATATTATTGAAAAACAGATAGTTAGATATAGTTACCTAAATTTATTATTTAACAAAAGAAGATGTAACTTATGACTAAAAAAAAATAAAAATTGTACATTATTACGTTCACATAAAAATTAAAAGGGCCTTAAAATAGTCATTTTCTATTTCAAAGCCCTTTTTGGCACATTTTTTATATAAGCCCTATTGTACTATTTCAAGAAATTAATCACCATCTAAAAACCAACCCAGTACAGTCGAAAGAAAAGATAGGGCTAAGCTAAAAATAAGGGGTGGAATGAAGCCATGAACGGTGAAACCTTTTACAAAATAGGCAACTGCATAAACCACTATCACGTTGATTACCAATAAGAAAAGCCCCAAAGTAAGAATAGTGATAGGAAAGCTAATTAACTTTAAAATGGGTTTCAAAAACGCATTCGCAAAACCCATGGCTAAAGCTACAATGATAGAAGTCTGGAAAGTATCAATTTTTATGCCAACTATATATTTGGCGCCAAACAATATTGCAGCAGCAATAATCAAGTACTTTATAATAAAATTTATCATGATTTTTGGAAGATTTATTTATGTCTTTCACGAAGTACGTCAATAATTTCATCAAAGTCAATGCCTCTTTGTTCTAATAACACTAAGTAATGAAACAATAAATCAGCAGCTTCGGCTTTGAAAAGATCATCATTATTATCCATGGCTTCAATGACTAATTCTACAGCCTCTTCACCCACTTTCTGAGCAATTTTATTTGTGCCTTTCTCGAAAAGACTTGCCGTATATGATTTTTCAGAAGGATTGTTTTTTCTATCACGAATAACTGCTTTCAAATGATTTAACCAGCCTGCTTGTCCAGGACTGTCCAGTCTGGGATTATTTTTTTCATTCCAACAAGTATCTGCTCCTGTATGGCAAGTGGGTCCGTCGGGATTTACTTTGATCAAAAGCGTATCTTCATCACAATCTTTCATAATTTCCACAACATGCAGGAAATTATTAGAAGTTTCGCCCTTAGTCCAAAGACGTTGTTTCGAGCGGCTGAAAAATGTTACAATTCTTTCTTTCTCCGTTTTTTCAAGCGCCTCTTTGTTCATGTAGCCAAGCATCAAAACTTTGTCAGTCTTGGCATCTTGAATAATGGCAGGGATTAATCCGTTTGTTTGTTTACTAAAATCTATTGTCATGTTTTTTATAAAATGCTATTATGAAGGTATAAAGTTACCTAATTTTTACAATCTGATCGCAACGCCTGCATTTTTAAGATAGGTCTTCAAATCTATAATATCAATTTCTTTAAAGTGAAAAATACTGGCAGCGAGTCCTGCATCGGCTTTTCCTGTGGTGAAAACATCGTAAAAGTGTTCCATCGTTCCTGCTCCACCCGAAGCAATAATAGGAATGGAAGAATTACTGGAAATTATAGCCGTGAGTTCATTAGCAAAACCCGCCTTTGTGCCGTCGGTGTCCATGGAAGTCAAAAGTATTTCTCCTGCTCCACGGTTTTCTACTTCTTTTGCCCACTCGATGGTTCGATATTCAGTAGGTTTGCGTCCTCCGTGTGTATGTACGACATGTTGTCCATCCACGTAACGGGTGTCAATCGCCACGATAATACATTGCGAGCCAAATTGTAAGGCCAATTCATCAATCAATTCTGGTCTTCTGACGGCTGAGGAATTAATTGAAACTTTATCTGCCCCTGCATTCAATAAGGCAGAAACATCTTCAATTGAGGAGATTCCTCCACCAACCGTAAAAGGAATATTGACATTTCGGGCTACGTTTCTGACTAAATCAATTAATGTTTTACGATTATCTACGGTTGCCGTGATGTCTAAAAACACTAATTCATCTGCTCCTTGTTCAGCATAAATTGCCCCCAATTCCACGGGGTCACCTGCATCACGAAGATTGACGAAATTTGTACCTTTTACGGTTCGCCCGTCTTTAATATCAAGACATGGGATTATTCTTTTTGTAAGCATTTTCTCAGTGAATAGTTAATAGAGAATAATGTATAGTTTTGCAATTCACCAATTTCAGACAATCCTTATTTTGATGAATTATAAAGAAAGGAGACCGTTGATATTACAAACTATCAATTATTGTCTATTAATTGTTATCTATTAAACTCCGCCAATTGTTTCAACGTAACTCTCCCTTCATAAATCGCCTTTCCAACGATTACGCCAAAGATATTCATGTTGTTTAATTTCACAATATCATTAAATTCCGCCACGCCCCCCGATGCAATTATCTGTAAATCAGGAAATTGGTCTTGAAGGTTTTTGTATAAATCAAAACTGGGACCTTGGAGCAATCCATCTTTGGCTACGTCTGTCGAGATGGCATATTTTGCTCCTTTCTCCATATATTCACCAACAAAATCGTAAATAGAAGTGGTTGTGGCTTCTTCCC
>JANPIG010000508.1:0-2325 GCA_031424875.1 Cytophagales bacterium | reverse complement strand
GGCAGAAAGAGAATGAACATTTTTATCATGCCATTATTCACTTGATTTTCAAATTATTAGGTATTTACGTAGATTCAGAAGTACAAACTTCGGATGGACGCATGGATGCACTGGTAAGATTAGAAAAATACGTTTATTGTTTTGAATTTAAACTTGATGAATCAGCGGAAATGGCGTTGGCTCAAATTGAAAAGAAAGAATATTTAAGCCCATATTTGCATCAAAACAAAACATGTATTGGCATTGGTGTTAATTTCTCAAAGGAAGAAAAGAAAGTAAAGGAATTTCTTTGGAAGGAATTTTAAATCGTAATTATTAAATGTACATAGCCCTACTCATATCGCTCTCCCTAATCCTCGCCAACATAGTCATTGGCGTATATGGCGAACGAAAAATATCCGCTTTTATGCAAGACCGCCTTGGACCAATGGAAGTTGGAAAGTATGGTCTGTTACAAATTTTTGCTGACCTACTCAAACTCCTTCAAAAAGAGGATATTGTACCTGCATTAGCTAATAAACGCCTTTTTCTGATTGCCCCATGCTTGATTTTTATTGCCATTTTTGCAGGTTTTGCCGTTGTTCCGCTTGGTCCCAGCGAGTATCTGCAAGGCTCAAAAGTGGACATTGGGGTATTTTATCTTTTAGCCATTATTTCCATTGATATTATTGGAATTTTGATGGCGGGGTGGGCTTCAAATAACAAATATTCACTCTTCGGAGCTATGCGGTCGGTGGCACAAATTATTTCCTACGAAATTCCCCTTGGACTATCCGTGATGTGCGTAGTGATGATTTCACAAAGCCTTAATTTACAGGAAATTAGCCTCCAACAAGGCATTTATACATCCGAAACCACCTATCTTTTTGGATTAAAATAATTGAATATTGACATCACAAACGTAGGCGGAGTTTTGTCTTGGAATATCATCAGAATTCCTTTTTTCTTTCCTGTTTATATCATCTTTTTCATTGCTTCTTTGGCAGAATGTAACAGAGCTCCTTTCGATTTACCCGAAGCAGAATCCGAATTAGTGGGTGGTTTTCATACCGAATATTCAGGGATGCGTTGGGCTTTGGTATTTTTATCAGAATATGGTATGATGCTCTTAGTCAGTGTGTTAGGAGCGATTTTGTTTTTTGGTGGATGGAATACACCACTACCTAATATCGGTTTTTTGAAATTAGCAAACTGGACTTCGGGCGAGCCAAATACGTGGGCAGGAGCATTGTGGGGATTGTTTTGGTTGTTGTTGAAAGCCTATTTAGCCATTTTCGTACAAATGTGGATTCGCTGGACATACCCACGCTTACGAGTAGATCAATTGATGTATTTGACCTGGAAAGTGCTTACGCCTTTTGCCATTATAGGAATATTTTTATCAGCCATTTGGCGATTGTTGATGATATGAAATTTATTGGAATTTATAGAAAAATATTTACCTTTACCTTAATCTTAATAAGATAAAATCATGACTGAGAAATTAATTTTATCCGAAATTTATCAACTTCCTGAAACTTTAAAATTGGAAGTTTTGCACTTTGCATCTTTTCTAAAAAAAGAGTACAAACACAAACACTTAGAGAAAGTAGAAAATCTAAGGACTTTCGGAAAGTCAAGAGGACGTTATAAAATGGCTCCCGATTTTAACGCTCCTCTTGAAGACTTCAACGAATATATGTGATGAAACGCCCATCTCAAAAACTTTGACACCCAAAGGAATGATTAAGCGTTCCATCTGATACCATTGAAAATCAATGAACATTATAATCAGATGAAATATATAATTGATACTCACACTTTTTTATGGTTTACCGAAGGTTCAATTGAACTAAGCCAGAATGCCAAAAATCTTATTTTAGATAAAAACAATCAAATCTTTTTTAGTATCGGAAGCCTTTGGGAAATCTCAATCAAAACAGCGATTGGAAAATTAGAAGTATTTGCTGAGTATGAACTAATCATTGATGATCTTACGGGGAATGATATTGAGATTTTACCTATTAATTTTGCTCATACCGTAATCCAAAACAAATTACCTTCTCATCATCGGGACCCATTTGATAGAATAATTGCTTCACAAGCTACTGTTGAAGATATTGATTTAATTAGCACTGATGCAATTTTTGATAAATATTTTGAGGGTCAAAATGTTAAAAGAATCTGGTAATTTTAGTTCTTCATTCAATGAATTTCCCCCATAAACTCATCGTCATTCTCGGTCCCACCGCCAGTGGCAAAACTCATTTAGCCACTCAATTAGCCCATCGAATTAATGGCGAAATTATCAATGCAGATTCTCGACAAGTTTATCGAGGAATGGAC
>JANPIG010000507.1:0-2845 GCA_031424875.1 Cytophagales bacterium | reverse complement strand
GCAAGAAAAACCGTCAGGATTTTAGCCAAATATTTGGCGATAAATTCAATACTTTTGGTCTGGACGATTGGGCTTTCAAGCACGATTTTGCCTATCCACTACTTACTAATCACTTCAAAACCAATAACTTAAAAGGTTTTGGTATAGAATCGCTAACCGAAGGAATTATTGCGGCTGGTGTCATTATGCACTATTTGGCAGAAACTGAACACCGTGAAATTGGGCATATTTCCAGAATAAATAGATTAGAAGAAGAGAAGTACGTTTGGTTAGATAAATTCACAATTCGCAACTTGGAATTGGTTTATGCTCAACAAGAAGGCGGGATTCCGTTAATCCAGATATTAGACCAAACCATGACCCCGATGGGAGCAAGATTATTGCGAAAATGGTTAGTGCTGCCTTTGAAAGAAAAATCTCAAATTCAAGAGCGTTTGAATACGGTTTCGTATTTTAAAGAAAATGATGAATTGCGAGAATCATTGGAGTCAAGTTTGAAGCAAATTGGTGATTTAGAGCGACTTATCTCGAAAGTTGCGGTAAAAAGAATCAACCCTCGTGAACTTTTAGCCTTGAAAAAAGCCCTCCTGCACATTGAACCTATCCGTTGGCAATTGATAAATGGAAAGCCGTTGGAGGTGATAGGTGGAATGCGTTCTGAACACGATAGAAGGTTAGAAATAGTTTCTTCTGACGGAGAATTATTTGACGATAACACAGAGCGAAACGAAATTAGTAGTGAGGATTTTTTGAATGAAGTTTTGAATCCAGAATACAAGCAGTCGGCAAGCAGCAATCAGCAATCGGCAGTCAAAGAAACAGCAATTATTACCAATAACTCCGCACTCGAAAATCCCAAATCCGAAATCCTAAGAAAATACGCTGACCAGCTAAATCCATGTCAATTCCTTTTGGATAAAATTCAAAAAGAACTCCGTGACGACCCTCCAATGTTGAGCAATCAAGGGGGCATGATTCGCCAAGGGGTTGATAATGAATTAGATGAGTTGTTGAGCATTGCTTTTACGGGTAAAGATTTTTTGGTACAAATACAAAATCGGGAGATTGAACGGACGGGAATTACCTCTTTGAAAATATCATTTAATAAAGTTTTTGGCTATTATTTAGAAGTAACCAATGCCCACAAAGATAAAGTGCCAGAAGACTGGATTCGTAAGCAAACCCTCGTGAATGCCGAGCGATATATTACGCCCGAATTGAAAATTTATGAAGAAAAAATCTTGGGGGCAGAGGATAAAATCAACGTTATTGAGCAAAGAATTTTTACTGAATTAGTAAACGTTGCGAATGATTATATTCATCAAATTCAACAAAATGCCAAAATCATTGCGGTGATTGATGTACTGACAAATTTCGCCAAAGTTGCCATCAAACACAATTATTCAAAACCACAAGTAACTGATAATAAAGCCCTTAGCATTAAAGATGGTCGCCATCCTGTGATTGAGCAACAGTTGCCTTTGGGTGAAAAATATGTACCGAATGATTTGTATTTGGATGATAGCACCCAGCAAATCATCGTCATCACGGGACCAAATATGGCAGGAAAATCTGCCCTTTTGCGACAGACTGCTTTGATAGTTCTGATGGCTCAAATTGGCAGTTTCGTACCCGCCTCCGATGCAGAGATTGGCATTGTCGATAAAGTCTTCACTCGTGTGGGAGCAAGCGACAATCTTTCGAAGGGAGAATCTACTTTTATGGTAGAAATGACAGAAACTGCCAGCATCCTAAACAACCTTTCGGAGAGAAGTCTCGTCCTTATGGATGAAATCGGTCGGGGGACGAGTACCTACGATGGCGTTTCGATTGCTTGGGCGATTGCGGAGTATTTACACAATCATCAAAACTGTCGCCCGAAGACGCTTTTTGCTACGCATTATCACGAATTAAATGAGTTAGCAAATGATTTTCCAAGAATCAAAAATTTCAACGTTTCTGTAAAAGAAATCAATGGAAAAGTGATTTTTATGAGAAAATTACAGGAAGGTGGTTCAGAGCATAGTTTTGGAATTCATGTAGCTCAGTTGGCTGGAATCCCACAAAATGTAGTGTATCGGGCGAGTGAAATATTGGTAGAATTAGAAAAAAATAGAACCAAAGAACAACACCGCCAAACGATTCGAGAAATGCCCAAACAAAACTTTCAAATGTCAATGTTTGAAGCCGAGAAGAATCCGAAGTTTGAAAAGATTGAATCCCTATTAAAAAACTTGGACATTAATACGATGTCGCCCATTGAAGCGTTATTGAAACTGAATGAAGTGAAGCGGGCGATGGAATAAAATAAAAATGCCCTTGCAAAAGACTACAAGGGCATTTTATTCGTAAGTATAAAAAATCAGTCTGGTAAATCAAATTCTTTTTTTACCGCCTCATAATTGTTGAAATCAATGGCAGATTTACGTCCAGAGGCAACACCGCCTGGTATAAGCACATAACGAATTTGCTGAGCAGGAATTAAGGAAGTAGTGAACAAAACAATTCTGCCAACAGTAAAGACATAATCAAGTCGAAAGTCAACTCGACCGAGGCTATCATTTTCGAAGTAAGGTAAAGGGAAAACAGCCACAGCTCCAGTGGTGGAAGTATTTTTCAAATACACATGAACAGAACCTTTATCTATAATATCTTGGGTCAATAGAGGTGCAGTAAGGTTTGCCGAAAATGTAGTTGCTGAAAATGCTGTACTTACCCACGGAGAATAAATAGCTCCCGAAGAACCTGTTGCTCCTGTAGCACCCGTAGCACCCGTAGCCCCTGTAGGACCTGCGGGACCTACATCACCTGCGGGGCCTTTGCAGGCATATAAAGAAATAAATAA
>JANPIG010000506.1:0-1703 GCA_031424875.1 Cytophagales bacterium | reverse complement strand
TCTAATTGTAAAGCCGCCATCGAAACATCAACGTTATTATCAAGAGCCAATCTTTTCATCTCTACCAATTTGGTTTCGAGGTCGGCAATTGGCTTTTCAAAATCTAACAAAGTGCGCATGGGTATTTAGTTAATAGCGAATATTTAATAGTTGATAGTTATATTGAAGATAATAATAAACTATTTTATTAAAATTTCCCTTTGAATTTTATGAATATATATTTGGTTAGTTAATGTCTTGCAAAATTAGGCAATAAAGACTTGTGCGAATAATTATTTATTGAAAATTTGTAATAATGCTGAATTTTGATGGAGATGAATTCGTTATTTTTAAATAATACGGGAATCTTTTCCATGGATTAATAACACCGGAATATTTCCCGTGGATTAATGCAACATGGGAATTATTCTTGTAAATTGGACTAAAATACAGGGTAACATACCCGTGTTACATTTATGCAAGACATCGAGCCCTTCTATCAATGGGAAAGTCTATATGTGGCTTCTCATGACTCTCGCTCACCTTTTCACGAGCGAACCTACAATACATCATATTATGAACACGACATTTATGGCTATTATATACATCCATTTTGGGATGAATTTGACTCCGAAACGCTATATTGCAAAATCCTTTTTGTCGATTATGAACAACAATTTGCCATCATAGAAATGTTTGGTGAATGGAACGATACTTTGCACAATGACATCATGCTTTTTAAACGAAAAGTGATTGACCATCTTACCAATGAGGGCATAAATCAGTTTATACTTATAGGTGAAAATGTACTAAATTTTCATGGAACGTTTGAAGATGATTATTACGCAGAATGGTTCGATGAAGTGGAAGATGGCTGGATTGCTGCTTGCAATTTCAGAGAATTTATCCAAACCGAATGGACAAAATATCATTTGGATTATTACTTAAATTTTGGAGGAACATTAGACGTAGTTAATTGGAGAGTTTTAACTCCAAAACAGTTTTATGAAGTGGTTAAGGCATTGATTGTTAGGCGTTTGAATTGAGGATAAGGAGAATTTTACATTCGTTGCTTATCCAAACATTACCATATACTAAATTATGAGATAAAAGAATTTATAAAGCATTGAATATGAGTAACTTCGAGCGTTTTAATCTTAATTCATAACTTGATGAAATTCAAAAATTTTACTTCAAAAATTACTTTTATTTTCTTATTAATTTACATTTTGGGAGGCAAATTGTTCGCTCAAATTGGGGTGAATTCTACAGGAACAGCACCCGTTGCCAGTGCGATGTTAGACATCAGTAGCACCACCAAAGGTTTTCTAATGCCTCGCATGACGACTACCCAAAGAACAGGGATACTTGCTCCTGCCACAGGGCTAACCGTTTATGACCTCACTACCCGAAATATTTGGACTTTTGATGGTATTCAATGGAAAACAATAATTAGCCCTTGGAATTATACCTCAAGTACCAGTATTGCGTTTGGACCATTCTCCAATCTTGATCCCGTTGGAAATGTGTACATGGGTTCAAATGTCAGTATTGATGGAAGAACCAATATCGGTACTTCCACGGCAGAAGTCAAGTTGGAAGTAAATACCTCACTTTATAGCCATGTGGCTAAATTTAATGGTCCAGCTCCTATGTATATGTCATTGTTTGAGGATGGAAATCTTAGAGGCTATTGGGGTTCATATTCAGGTAATGCAGAAGAT
>JANPIG010000505.1:0-1526 GCA_031424875.1 Cytophagales bacterium | reverse complement strand
GAATCGTATTTGAAAGATGCAAACTCTGTAGATACCAGCTGGCAGAATTTCTTTAAAGGTTACGATTTTCATGCAGGTTGGAGCGGCTCGAATGGTTCTTCAAACGGTCAAGCAAAGGCTGTTGCTACCCCTGCTGATTCTTCAATGATTCAGAAGGAAATGGCAGTTATCAGCCTTATTAAAGCCTTCCGTTCTCGGGGACATTTGTTGGCTAAAACTAACCCAATACGTGAACGCAAAAATCGTCAAGCTCGTTTAGATTTAAAGGATTATTCTCTGACTGATGCTGACTTAGATACCAATTTTCAAGCGGGCAATTTCTTAGGGATTGGAGCGGTTTCATTGCGTAAAATCCTTGAATCCTTAAACAAGATTTACACGGGTTCAATCGGTTTTGAATATGCCTATATTCGTGAGCCAGAAGTAAAGGAATGGCTTAGGGCAAAAATTGAAAAAGAAGCCCTTTCTTTTTCTCCTTCTATTGATGAAAAGAAACAAATTTTAGAGAAACTTAATGAAGCAGTAGTTTTTGAAAACTTCTTGGGTACCAAATACTTAGGTCAAAAAAGATTTGGTTTGGAAGGGGGCGAAAGTACCATTCCATCCTTAGATGCTATCATCAACCGTGCCGCCGATTTAGGGGTTCAGGAAGTGATGATTGGGATGGCTCACCGTGGTCGTTTGAACGTACTTGCCAACATTATGCACAAGTCGTATGATGCGATTTTTGATGGGTTTGAAGGAAATATTCCAGACCAAATTCATGGTGATGGAGACGTGAAATATCACTTAGGTTATTCATCAAAACACATCACTCCTTCGGGTATGGAAGTGTCGATGAAATTAGCTCCAAACCCTTCGCATTTAGAGGCAGTTAATCCTTTGGTTGAAGGTTTTTGTAGAGCCAGAGCCGATGCTCATTATGAGGGTGATTACGATAAAATTCTCCCAATTTTAATTCATGGAGATGCGGCAGTTGCGGGGCAGGGAATTGTGTATGAAGTTACGCAAATGGCTAAATTACAAGGTTATGAAGTGGGCGGAACTATTCATTTTGTTATCAATAATCAAGTAGGATTTACTACTGATTTTGAAGATGCTCGTTCGTCTATTTATTGTACGGATGTTGCCAAAATCATTGATGCTCCCGTGTTTCACGTAAACGGAGACGACCCAGAAGCAGTAGTTTTTGTGTCGAAAATGGCGGCAGAATTTCGTCAACAGTTCAATCGTGATGTTTTTATTGATATGGTTTGTTACCGTAGAAATGGACATAATGAATCTGATGAACCCCGTTTTACGCAACCAACGCTTTATGCTAATATCACAAATCACATCAATCCACGTGAACTTTATACACAAAAATTGATTGAAAGAGGTGATATTGATGCCAAATTAGCAGCTGAGATGGATTCTGAATTTAAGAATGAATTACAAGCTCGTTTAGATTTGATTAAGCAAAAAGTACGTCCAGAATATCATCCTTTGAAATTGGATAATCGTTGGGCAGAATTACGTTATGCTAA
>JANPIG010000504.1:0-1151 GCA_031424875.1 Cytophagales bacterium | reverse complement strand
CAATTATTTAAGTTGGAGCGAACCTACGTATTCGTCTGTATAGTTTGGTAGGGATAAACCTTTGTATTCGTCCCTACCTAATTGCCAAAACCATCAATTCTCCTGCCCGTTCAGATGCCCCTGCTTTGCCTAAAATATTCTTTATTTCAGCGTAACCATGTAATTGTTCTTTGCGAGTTTCTGGATTGATTGTAATCTTTGTTAATTCTTCCGTTAAATTTTCTTTGGTTAAATCATACTGTAACAATTCCTTGACCAATTCTCGCCCCGCAATTAGATTTACCAATGATACAAAAGGGACTCGGATTACTCTTTTAAAAACTTGGTAAGCGGCCCAGCCTCCTCTATAGCAAACTACTTGAGGTACATTAAAAAGTGCGGTTTCAAGTGTGGCTGTTCCTGAAGTAACCAATGCTGCATCTGCTACGGAAAGCAAGTTATAAGCATCATCAATCACTAATTTTACTGGAAAAATTGACTGCCAGCGAGCATATAACTCTTTAGGAAGATTAGAAACAGCCCCGATAACAAACTGATAATCAGGAAATTCATACACTTGCGACATCATCAAAGGCAACATTGTTTCAACTTCTTGTTTCCTGCTGCCTGGCAATAAAGCAATGATTGGTTTCTGTCCTAAACGTGCTTCTCTTCTAAAATTTTCTTTAGGAATAAAATCTGCAATGGCATCAAAAAGTGGATTACCTACGTATTCAACATCGTAATTATACTTTCTAAAAAACTCTTTTTCAAAAGGAAAAATGACAAACATTTTATCCACAAAAGCCTTAATTTTCAAAGCCCTTGACTGATTCCAAGCCCACACTTTTGGAGAAATATAATAGAACGTTTTAATACCAGCCTGTTTAGCGAATTTGGCAACTCGCATATTGAAACCCGCATAATCAATGAGGATAACAACGTCAGGTTTGAATTGAAGAATATCTTTTTTACAGAAAGAAAGGAAACCCAAAATGGTTGGTAGATTTTTGACAACTTCAAAAAAACCCATGAAAGCAAGGTCTCGATAATCTTTAACTACCTCAGCACCAGCAGATTGCATCATTTCACCACCCCAAGCTCGTATCTGAGCCTCGGAGTCGTGTTTGCGAATCGCCTTAATGAGATTGGACCCATGCAAATCTCCCGAA
>JANPIG010000503.1:0-2312 GCA_031424875.1 Cytophagales bacterium | reverse complement strand
AAAACCAATCTTGGAAATATCATTTTTGAGAATATCATAGAAATAAAGCAGAGTGAATACTTTTTTTGTGAACAATTTAATCAAAGAAAACCAGCAATAACGTTAACTTTACTTTTTCAAAAATATTTAACCACTATAATCAGTTACCGCCAACCACCTTGAAAATACTTGTTTTGTCATTTAATTATCAACCTGACTTTTGCGCAGGTTCCTTCCGAAGCGCTGCTTTGGTGAAATATTTGCGTCAGGAAATTGACCCAGAAGATAGCATAGAAGTAATTACCACGATGCCCAATCGTTATAAAAGCCTTAAAAACTATGCTTTACCTTATGAAAAACAAGGAAATGTAACCATTCATAGAATTACCCTACCCGACCATAGTAATGGATTTATTGACCATTCTATTTCCTTTATGGCGTTCGCCAATGGAGCTTTAAAATTGGTTCAGAAGGAATATTACGACTTAATTTATGCTTCTTCTGCACGCCTTTTTACAGGTTTTTTGGGTGCCAAAATTGCTAACAGTAAAAATATTCCTTTATTTCTTGACATTCGAGATATTTTTACAGAAAATATTCGAGATATTTTTAAAAATAAAGTTATTAAATCCCTAATACTACCAATTTTCAAACGGATTGAAAAATATACCATTCAATCTGCCTCTCACATCAATTTTGTTTCAGAAGGTTTCAGAAATACATTCGATTATTTTAGAGGTGGAATTAGCTTTTTTACAAACGGAATTGACGATATTTTTTTAGAAGAAAATTATGAAAAG
The DNA here is from genome assembly GCA_031424875.1 of Cytophagales bacterium. GTDB lineage: Bacteria > Bacteroidota > Bacteroidia > Cytophagales > Spirosomataceae > Arcicella. The sequence goes on along the minus strand of JANPIG010000503.1, from coordinate 1,533 downwards.
TGCTATTCAACGAATCCTAAAATTATCACGTATGCAGGCAATATTGGCGAAGGACAAGGCTTAGAGAAAATAATTCCACAAGTGGCAAAATCTTTAGCCGGAAAATATATTTTTAACATCATCGGAGAAGGCGGCACAAAGCATAAATTGGCTCGTAAACTTATTGATTTACAGATACATAACGTAAATTTAATTCCACCAGTCAATCAGCAAGATTTGATAAAATATTATCAAGAAAGTGATTATTTATTCCTTCATTTAAACGAATACAAAGCCTTTGAAAAGGTACTTCCTTCCAAAATTTTTGAGTATGGAGCAACCAGTAAGTCCATTATTGCAGGAGTCAATGGCTACGCTAAAAAGTTTATTCAAGAAAATATAGAAAATGCTATCGTTTTCAAACCTGGTGATGCGGAAAGTCTGATAAAAATCCTTGCACATCACGAAATAATTCAAACCGTTAACACAGATTTTGTCCAAAAATACAGTCGTGAGAATATTATGCGATTGATGACAAAAAGTATATTAAATTTAATTGCTTTAAAAAAAGTTGAACAATAATAATCGGCTATTTTAAAAAATAGTCAAGAATTAAATAAGATATGTCAAAAATTTTATAAGCCTTCATACCTATCTGATACGGAAAAGCTACGGCTCACCTACGGTTAATCTACGGTTAAACTAAACTACAATTACAGTTTCCTTAGCGTTAATTTTGTTTAAAAATCAAACAAGTTATAATCCCTGCGTATATTTGTCAAAATTTCATGATAAAGATGTTAAAGATTTCAAATATTGAAAATATTAAAATTGCCATTATAGGACTTGGATACGTTGGTTTGCCTCTTGCAGTTGAATTCGGAAAGAAATATCAAGTTCTTGGCTTCGATATAAACAAAATTAGAGTTGAGGAATTGAATAATGGCTACGATCGTACCCGGGAGATTGAATCAGAGAGTTTGAAATTCTCCCCAAATTTTGTATTTTCAACCAATGCCGAAGATTTAAAAAATTACAACGTCTTCATCGTTACCGTTCCTACTCCAATTGATAAATTCAAGAAACCTGATTTAATTCCACTCCTTTCAGCCAGCCGAACTATTGGTAAAATTCTAAAAAAAAATGATGTAGTTATTTATGAATCAACTGTATATCCAGGTTGCACAGAGGAAGATTGCGTTCCTGTTTTAGAAAAAGAAAGTGGTTTAATCTTTAATCAAGACTTTTTTTGTGGTTATTCTCCTGAAAGAATTAATCCAGGGGATAAAATAAATACTCTAACGAAAATTAAAAAAGTAACTTCTGGCTCAACACCAGAAATTGCTGATTTTGTGAATGATTTATACGGTTCAATTATTGAAGCAGGTACTTACAAAGCAACTTCTATGAAAGTAGCCGAAGCCAGTAAAGCCATTGAAAATGCCCAAAGAGATGTCAATATTTCTTTTGTAAATGAATTAGCCTTAATTTTTGACAAAATGGGCATTGACACTTCCGAAGTTTTGGAGGCAGCAGGAACGAAATGGAATTTTC
>JANPIG010000502.1:0-1628 GCA_031424875.1 Cytophagales bacterium | reverse complement strand
ATTTTCAGTTTGAATGGAGCTTATTTGGGAGTCCTACAAAAATAGGTGGTATTATCATTAAATTACTTCAAACGCAACCACAAAGTATATATTTTGATGAAATAAAATTACTCCATTGTGCTGAAATGTATTCCATCAATTCAGGCAATTGGAATAGTCCAACTACATGGTCTTGCGGGCGAACTCCTATCGTAACGGATGATATTACCATAAACCCAGGGCATACAGTGAGCATTCCAAGTGGTGTAAATGCGACACTCAAATTTCTGTATTTATTAGGAACACTAAATCCATTATCAGGCAGTACTTTTAAACTTTATAAATTTTGACATAGGGATTAGGGTGCCTCCATTACCCAATCTCAAATTACCTAATCCCCAATCCAATCCCCATTTCCCAAAAAACATGAATGCAAATCAAATATTTAGTCTTGACGGTAAAGTAGCCTTAATCACGGGAGCATCCAAAGGAATTGGCGAAGCCATTGCACGGTTTTATGCCGCTTGTGGCGCAAAAGTGGTTATTAATTCACGCAAACAAGAAGAGTTAGACAAAGTAGCGGATGACATACGCTCGCAAGATGGAGAATGTTCAGGTATAGCCGCCAACGCAGGAGACATTGCTGGTTGTAAATCACTCATCGAAAAAACCGTTGAGATTTACGGAGGAATAGATATTTTGGTCAATAATGCTGCTACCAATCCCGTTTACGGACCCGTTCTAAATGCTGAGGAATGGGCGTTTGACAAAATCATGAATATTAACGTAAAAGCACCCTTTGAGTTGAGCAAAATGGTTCATCCCATCATGAAACAGCGTGGAGGTGGTTCAGTAATAAATATCAGTTCTATAGCGGGAATTACCCCAGACCCAGGTTTGGGCTTGTATTCAGTTTCAAAAGCTGCCTTAAATATGCTCACGAAAGTAACGGCAAAGGAATGGGGCATAGATGGTATCAGAGTAAATTCTATTTGTCCAGGATTAATTAAAACTAAGTTTTCAGAAGCCCTTTGGCAGAACGACAATATCCTAAATCATTTCGTAAAAAATCTACCTATTGCTCGCATGGGAACAGTGGAAGAAATTGCAGGTTTAGCTCTTTTCTTAGCTTCAGATGCTTCGGGATATTGTACAGGTGGTGTTTATTCGGCTGATGGAGGAACGACGATATAAGAGTGAACAGTAATTAGTTTGTCAGCAGTTTATCTTAAACTTCTCTCAAAAACAACGAACTTTGCAAAAGTTTTTAAAGAAAGGTACTATGTTCTCATAAAAACTAATAACTGTTTATTAATAACTGTTCACTGATAATACATTGGCAACATCAACATTTAAAGAATTAGGCATCTCGGCACATTTCATTCAGGCACTTGCCGATATGAAAATCACACAGCCCACCGAAATACAGGAAAAAGCAATTCCTTTTTTACTCAAAAGCCAAAACGATTTTATTGGTCAGGCACAAACTGGAACGGGCAAAACTGCCGCTTTCGGCTTGCCTTTATTGATGAAAATCAATCCAAAATCCACTGATATTCAAGCACTTATCCTTGCTCCCACTCGTGAGCTTGTTCAGCAAATTGCCAAACATTTATTCAAACTTACCAAATTTTCGACTGATAAAGTTT
>JANPIG010000501.1:0-10080 GCA_031424875.1 Cytophagales bacterium | reverse complement strand
TGTACAAACTGATCTTCATCGATATGCAAGGCCACATCATGTAGAATTGTTGAAATGATTATGAGACTTTATTTCAACAATTCTACAATCCAACAACTCAATAATAATTATAAAACCGCCAAAAATGAAAAAATACTTCTTTCCAATATTTCTCTTATTGACTACATTGAACACTTTTGCGCAGCAAGAGGCTATGTATTCTCAATATCTTTTCAATCCACTCTCGATAAATCCAGCCATAACCTCCACAACAGGAGAAACCATAGTAAAAGTAATCAATCGTAAACAATTTATGGGCGGAGGTTTTGAAGGTGACCCGCAAACCCAAACACTGGTCATTGAATTACCTTTTCGAAATGAAAAAATGAGTTTAGGGTTTCAGATTTTTAATGATATAGCAGGAATATTAAAATCAACAGGTGGCTACGGAATTTATAATTATAAGGTAAGATTCAATGACAAATTAAACCTCACGATGGGTGTACAGGCTGGAATGACCAATTTCAGAGCCAACTTTACGAGCGTACAATTGATTGACCCAAAAGATCCAAACTTCGGACAAAACATCAATAAAGCCCTGCCAAGTGTGGGAACGGGCATAAATTTGACGAATGATAAATGGTATATTGCCATTTCAGTGCCGCAAATTATACGGAATGATTTGAGTATTATTAGCAATCCAAATTCAAAATATAATGCCTCCACCAACCGCTTTATGTTTGGAATGTTTGGGTATGATTTCAGATTAAATAAATCAATAAAACTAATGCCGAGCGTTTTGACAAAATTAATTGAAAATGCTCCTATGGCTTTTGATTTCAACTTAAAGGCAAATTTTATGGATAAATTTATCTTGGGAGGTTCATTAAGAACGACCAATGACAAATTTAACGAGGCAAGTTACCAAACCCGATTAGGTGATGCTTTTGTTGCTTATACCGAGATACAAATAATGCCTACGATTCGCTTCGGATATGCTTATAATATGGCAACTGCTAAAGGACAATACGATAACGGATCGCACGAGATATTGATTTCATACATTTTTAGAAAAAAACAGGATGAACAAGTAATCAATCCAAGATTTTAATGACAAAAAAAATTTAAATAGAATGATTCCTAACATTATAAAATATATCAAAGATGCATCTTAAAACTCTATTGCTTTTATAATAATACGCAAACACTACTTTATCTTCTCAAGATGAAAAATATACTAAAATCCTTTTTTTGGAAGTACCTTGTTATAAACTTCATTTTATTATTTACAATTTTCCAAGCAGTCGCCGGTAATGAACCCATTCCAAAAGGTTCTTACATTATCAACATGGGTATTCCTACTCAAACCATTGGTAACAGTTTAAAGCCTTACGGTTTAGTTTATGAATTAATAAAAAAACATAATGTTTCAATTAAATGGGCAATAAACCCTAACAAAGTTAAAGATGGCATTGATTTTTCGCATGAAGGAGTTGATTATAGAGGTGGAACTTTTATCATTCCAGTCGAATTCATATCTCCAGCTGTTCTGTCTGTAATTAACACATGGAAAGCTTTGGGCGTTGTAGCCACAAAAATTGTTACTGATTTCCCCTCCGCTCCCATTTATATAACGCTAACTTTTGCTCCCAGAATTGCATTGGATGCTCAAAATGGCAGCATTGCTCAGGCATTTTTAGTAAATGCTGGATTTCCTGCATCTTCTTATTATTTCAAAAATCCCCAATTATTAGCTTGCTGTGATGATGTATATATTATGCCTCATGCTGACCCCACATGGGCAACTCATAGTAATTTATATAATTGGAACTTAACTTGCAAGGGAGCCATTTGGGCAGGTTGTCATGCCATTACATTGTTGGAAAATATGAATAATGGCTCCTCTCAAACTAATTTTTTGATGACAAATAAATCTGGTATTGGTACTGCGGCTGTTCCATTTACTACTCATGTTGTTGGGTCAATCCCCTATACAAAAGGGGAAAGTGCAGAGCCAGTCATGCAATATATGGGTGCCACAGACTTAGCACAAGTGAATGGCTCCGAACAAGTTTATTTGCCACAAGCTTCTTGGAGAAGTAGCACTAAAATTGGCGTTTGGGACGAAACACAAGCTGATATACCAACTCTATCGCCTGGAAAAGCCGCTTTAATAGCATTTGGATCAGGTTTAGGAGACCCCGCACGTGGAAAGGTAATGTATGAAGCTGGACACTCTATTAATTTAGGAACAGCAGGAGATGTGGCTTCTCAAAGAGCATTTCTAAACTTTATTTTTTGGGCTTCTCAAGATAAAGCGGTTAAAGTAAATATTACTGGAGTGCCTTCTTTAATACCTACAGGAAGTACGGTTCCTGGTTTAAAAGTATCAGTAAACGCTTCTGTACCAGCTTCCCCTTTCAAATATGAGTGGCTTTCTGGTAGTGGTGGAACCTTTTCAAATCCAACAGGTACATTCACTAATTTGACAGATGCTCAGACGGCAACTTCCACCAATTTTACTGCCCCAGCCGCCCCAACGGTATCTTTCCCTTGCGTAATTACTTGTAAAATCACAGATGCTTGTGGTCGTATTGCATTCGTTAATCAAGCTCCCACAATTCAATCATTGCCAGTGGCTCCGGTGGCAATCAATGATTATAAAACGACCACTCCAAATACAGTGGTTTCAGTATCACCATTATTGAATGACTATGACACGAATAATGATCCATTGACCTTAAGCCTTGTAAGTAATCAAATAACTGCAAATGGTCAATTTTTAATAGCTGCTGATGGTAAGACAATAATGTATAAACCCAACTTGGGTTTTGTGGGTAAAGATTCTATTCAGTATAAAATATGCGACCCTGGTCCGCTTTGTGCCACAGCTTTTGTGGTAATTACGGTAGCTGAAAATAACGGACCCTGCGGGAGTGGAAAGGAATTCGCTATTATTGGTACTGGTTATGGAAAAGCTATTATTAGCCAAACTGGAACAATTTCTAACCCCTTAAATTCATTAGGAAGTTTTAATAAAGTTGGAACAAAATTGGCAAAAAAAGTCAATAGTAGTATTACTATAGATTTAGGATATACAGTTTATAAAAGCGATCAAATAATATTAAAACTTGCGTCCGCTGATAGTAAAGGAACTACCTTTGAAGTTGTATCAGGTTATAATTCAGGAGTGCTTAATAACGTTCAAACTTTTAAAAATAAAATTAAAATTAATTCCTTTGGCACCTATAATTACGCTGTCTTAGAGGATAGTGTCCGATTCATCAAAATCACAACATCAAGTTTAAATCTATATGATAGCTTTGTTGATGGTATTTCGTTTCCTATTCATAGATGCATTAATAAATGTGAAGCAACTTATAGAACGATAAAAAACAATAAAAATGCTGTTAGTGTATTCGCACAATCTGGCGTATCATCTCCTAATAATGCTCTGGGCATATCTAATAATGCGGGTGCTGAATTAACCAAAGCAAGTACAGAATTTTTGACCTTAGATTTAGGAGAAAATGTGCCTCAGGGGGGTTCAATCTTAATGTATTTATCTTCTAAAAATGCCACTACAACAACATCTGGTATTGTTTTTCCAGTTTCTGGCTCCTTGGATGGAACAACGTTTTCGGGCGTATCAACTCACCAAGTATATTCTTATTTACCTCAATATACGCCCTGTACCTATACGGTTTCGCAGAGTGGTGGTATTAGATATATTAAAATTGCTGCTCCCTCTGGAACAGTAGATGGGTATGTTGATGCTATCAATTTTATGTCTGTTAAATGTATAAATATTAGTCCAATCGCAAAGAATGATACCATCAAAATTTGCGAAGATAATGCCTACACATTTGACCCACGAATCAATGATTTTGACCCTCAAAATTTACCTTTATCGGTCAAAATCCTGAGTAATTCAACTCATGGCTTAGCATCAGTGGGAGTAAGTGGAAAAATAACATTTGTTCCAAATATTGATTTCTTTGGGATGGAACAAATAAAATATAAAGTCTGCAATACCTTGGGATATTGTTCAGAAGCCACTATTTTTATAAATATTCCTGATGATTTATGTGCCGCTGGAACGTATAAACCTACCACTTTTACGCCCATAACTTCTACCATTATTTTAGGAGAAGATACTTGGCTCGATCAAAATAATCCTGACCGAAATAATGGAATAAATCCCTTGTTATCTGTCAATACAAGAGCTGGACAAGTTAAAAGGGCACTGATTAAATTTAATATAAACTCAGCCTCTATTCCATCCGATGCCATCATAACATCTGCCACTTTAAGGCTTTATAAAACGGGCAATAAAACAGAGATTGTAAATGTGCATCGTGCCATCACCTCATGGTCGCAAGGAAGTGCAAATAATGCCACTGGGGTGCCGAGTTGGAATCAAGTAGCTTCTGGAACCTCGTGGAATGTGGGAAAAGGAGGAGATTATGATACTACTCGAATCATAGTTTCGAAAATTATATCAACTGCAGCCAATCTTTATGTTGATTTTGATATAAGTTCGCTGGCGAAACAATGGATTAAGGGAGGATTGCCTAATCAAGGGCTATTGCTTAAAGCCGCCAATGAGGGAGGTAGTGATAATCTTATCACTTTTAATAGTATAGAAGCATCCACCAATAAACCGCAGTTAGTCATTATTTATCAATTAGCTGATTGTAGCTCCACTACGTGTACTACCATTGTAAATCGCCCACCAGTAGCAACAATAGATGAAACTTGTACAAGATACAATACATCCACACTTATTAATGTTACAGCAAATGATAAAGATATTGATAATAATTTATTAACCAATTCTCTAACGATATTGAATGGAATGAATGGTTTTCCAAAAAGCGGAACAGCCACCATCTCATCAGGAAAAATACAATATACTCCCACATCAGGCAGTATTAAAACGGATACCGTTTTCTATAAAATTTGTGATTTGGGTACGCCAGCGCTTTGTGATACTTCTTATGCCATTATCTGTATAAACAATGTACCTATCATTGCGAATGATAATGTTTCTTCCACGCCAGCGGCAGTTCCAGTAAGTATAAATGTGAAAGACAATGACATAAACTTTTTTGGAGGAACAACTACATTAGAGTATGATTATTCATTTTTACCACAAAATGGTACAATTACTTTTCAAGGAGATAGCATTATTTACACCCCTGAATTTGGTTTTACAGGTATCGAAAGCTTTCAATATATAATTTCTAATAGTGATTTTGCCCCTAGCGTTGATACCGCAAAAGTTACCATTACTGTATTAAATAATCCGCCTATTGCGGAAAACGATACAGTAAGCACATCAGCTTGTAATCCTTTGATAATTAATGTTTTAGATAATGATAGTGATTCAGAAGATAATAATTTAAGCATAGTAAGTGTTCAAAATTTAAGCCCTTCCACAGCGGGTATTTTATCATTTACGAATAGTAACATTACCTTTGCCCCCAGTGCAACTGCCACTGGAAAAATTATGTTTACTTATACTATTCGAGATGATGGAATTGGTTCGATGCAAGCTACAGATACGGTCATTGTAAACATCGGGATGGGTGCCGTCAACAATCCACCCATTGCGGCCAATGATACCTCAGATACGTACACTGGGCAAGTGTTATACTGGAATGTATTAGATAATGACTTGGAGCCAGATGGAGAAAAGTTAATAATTAAACTACCATCCAATATTAAAAAACCGAGTCATGGATCCGTCCAACTGATGCCAAATGGACTAATGGCCTACACTCCAAATGTAGGATTCTTTGGAAAAGACACGCTTGAATATCAAATCAGTGACACAATTGTTGTGGCTTCGGGTTGCCCAGCAAGAAATAATCTTCGTAGTACAGCTAAATGGTTTATTGATGTTTATCAGCTAACTACACCAATACCCGTTGCTTTTCCAGACACGGCTTCCACTATAAAAAATAATTCAGTAACAATTAATGTTTTGACAAATGATAATTTTGGAATAGATGGATCAGCAGTAGGAAAAATTACTATTACCACCCTACCCATTCCCTCAACAGGTATTGCAAGCGTGGATGATCGCAATACGCCCGACGACCCAACGGATGATAAAATAATTTTCACCCCATCTTCAAATTATGTAGGAACTGCCTCACTAATTTACCAAATATGTGATGCAACTGGCGACTGTGATACGGCTAAAGTAGAGATTACAATCAAATTGGTAAATGGAGGGTCTGTAATGATTACAGAAATAGCTACGACTAACCAGAACAAGGTGGGAGACGCATCAACAGTATTAGTTCCGAATGGCGGGGTAGCCCCTCATATCTACTCAAACGGCAATACAAACTTAATGTGTGTGTCACCATCAGGAGCAACAGCATTACCATCATCCAGTAACTTATTGATAAATTTAAACGGTACTTATTCATATACTGCGCCAGCAGTGGCAGGTACCTATTATTTCTGTATAAATCTGTGTGATTCAAACTTGCCAACGTCTGTTTGTAATATTGCAACGTATAAAGTGATTGTAACAGTAAATTGTGTAATAGGATCAGCGGTTCCTGGTTGGAAAAATTAATTTTTTTTCACTTAAATAAGTAATGAAGCCCAAAAATGCATCGATTTTTAGGCTTCATTACTTATCAATATTTTTTTAGGTTAAACTTTTCAATTTCTATCTCATGCACTTTTATTAAAACTCTATTTATTCATCCTTCAATTCTCGACTTACTGCACCCCTAAACAAGTTACAAAAACTTACATAATTCGCTAATTAATCGTAATGAAGTTTAATTTTTTCTCGTATTAATCCTAAATATTTCAACGATAATTATAGCAAAACGACCGATGACTCAACAAATCAGTATAAAAATATGAAGACACTTGGTTTAATAGTTTTTTTCTGTTAGGTTGCATAAAACTCTCTAATAACCAAACTTAACCTATCCATGTCTAAGCGTATAACAGCCCTAATTACTTGTATATTTCTCATAGCAACCGCAAATTGCTTTGCTCAATTCAAAAAAGACCGTTCCATTTTTCGGTTCGGTGTGAGAGCCGTAAATATCTATGGTAATAATGTCCCCTATGGCAACAATATTAAAATTAAACCTGTGGTAGATGTAGGTTTTGGTATTAATTATAAATTGTCCAATAGCCTCAGCTTCCAACCCGAAATTCATTATAGCCCACGAGGATTCCAATCAACTTATCGCCGTTCAGAATTAGATTCTACTTATACTAATAACTCCCTCGAATTACATTATTTAGACATTTGTCCCAATCTCAATTATGTTTTTGGAAATCATAATAGTTTTAAAACACAGTTATGCGTTTGGGCAGGTCCGTATTTAGGTATCGGAGTAACAGGCAAAAATGTATATTCGGGCGTAATGATTAGTGATAGAAAAAGGGCAGATAGCACCTTTAGTAATACCGTTAGAACCTTTGGCAATGGATTAAATAGAATAGATTACGGCTTTAATATGGGCATTGGGGTACAAGTAGAAAAATTCACACAAATAGGCATCTCATACAGCGTAGGCTTGAACAATGTAGCCGACGACCGTACTATTCAATATTATAATCAATCAATTGGTATATTTATGACCATACTTTTTGATGATTTATTCTAAGGAAAATTTATTCAAAAAAACCTAAAGCTGCTCGATGATTGAGCAGCTTTTTTTTATCCATAAACTCAGATTTTGAATTAAATTTTAATTAATAAAAATAAAATAAGTTGGTGTGGAATTATTTACACATTTATTTTGTCAATATACTAACTAAAATGTCAAACAATAAAATCCAGTATTTCTAAGATTTAATAAAATCCTAATTATCTGGTAATATTCAGCTAATAAAGCTTTTAATATGATGCGAACTTTTCCTGCAATTTCAATGCTAATGTTGCTATTTTTCCTCAAAATGGGGAATAGTACGTTTGCACAAGAGCGTACTAAGATTAAGGGGAAAGTTATTGATAGTAAAACAGGAGAAATGATGCCATTTGTGAATATTTCATTATCGGCTACGAATCTTGGTACACAGACAGATATGAATGGCAACTTTTATCTGGAAACTGTTTTACAAAATCCAATTATTAGAGTTGCTTTTGTAGGTTATTCTCCCGAGGTTAGACAAATAGAGGGAGGAAAATCTATTACTTTAACCATTAAGTTAAAAATTCAAACCAAAGATTTGGATGAGGTGGTAGTGAAGGGCAAAAAAGATCGTTATCGAAACAAAGACAACCCTGCAGTAATATTAATTCGTAAGGTTATTGAACATAAAAGCGAAAACCGTAAAGAGGCTCTTGATTTTTTTCAATATAATAAATACGAAAAATTGGAATTTGATTTGAGTAATATTTCCGAAAAATTTAGAAATAGTCGCTCCCTCAAAAAATTTGATTTTGTTTTTAACCACCTTGATACTTCCAAAATTACGGGTAAAGTCAATTTACCCATGTATCTGAAAGAAACCGTTTCAGATGTCTATTATCGTAAAACCCCAGAATCAAAAAAAGAGAATGTTGCAGGAGAAAAAATGACAGGTTTGGGCGGATATGTGGATGACAACGGCATCAAAGTTTATTTGGAAACACTTTATCAGGACGTTAATATTTATGACAATAATATTCTACTGTTAGCCAAACAATTTTTGGGACCCACCGCTCCCATCGCTCCACAATTCTACCGCTATGTCATTATTGATACCACAATCTATAAAGGTATAAAATGTGTTAATTTAGGCTTTTCTCCAAGAAATCTCAATGACCAGCTTTTTCAGGGTACATTTTTAGTTGCCCTTGATTCAACCTACGCTATTCGCAAAGTCCAGATGGGTTTTTCCAAAGATGTAAACGTAAATTTTGTTACAGATTTGCGGGTTTCGCAGGAATATGACCGTGTTGAAAACCAAGGTCTGATGCTTACCAAAGACGATTTGAGCATTGAATTCAACCTTTTAAAGAAAGAAAATGGTATGGGCTTATTCGGACAACGAAGCGTCTCCTATAAAAATTATCAAATTAATGAACCTATTGAATCCACACAATTTACGGGATTGAAAGTTGAAGTTGCTAAAAATGCAAAAACCCAAGATAGTACTTTTTGGCATAAAGCCCGCCATACCGAACTTTCTGCCAAAGAACAGGGCATTTATTCGATGGTGGATAGCGTAAAAAAAATACCAGTCTTTCAACGTTTTATGAACACCGCAACCTTTCTGTTGGAAGGCTACAAACCCATCGGCAATTTTGAGATTGGTCCTGTCAGTACTTTTTATAGTTTTAATCCCATAGAAGGTTTTCGCCTACGTTTGGGGGGCAGAACTACGGCAGGGTTTAGTGATAAAATTGCCTTTGAAACCTACGCTGCTTATGGTTTTAAGGATGAAAAATTCAAATATTTTGCTTCTGCCAGTCTATCTTTAACCGATCACAATGTATATACTTATCCCATAAAACAAGTCCAAATTTCGTATCAGGATGATATAAAAATCCCTGGCCAAGAGCTTCAATTTGTCCAGGAAAACAATATTTTACTGTCTTTCAAACGTGGTGTAAACAACAGAATGACTTATAATAAAGTCATTAATTTTGATTATTTGAATGAATCAAGGTCAGGGCTTGCTTTGAATATAAATTTCAAAAATATACGCCAATCACCCGCCGGAGAACTTTTGTTCAATTCTATAAGCCCCGAGGGAACAGTTCAAGCGAATAGAGAAGTAGTGAGTAGCGAGTTGATGATTGGCTTGAAATATGCCCCTCACGAACAGTTTTATCAAGGCAAGAATTATCGCATTCCTATTATTAATCAATATCCTACTTTCCAGCTTAAATATACGTTGGGAGTAAAAGGGATTCTGGAAAGTCAATATAACTTCCATCGCTTGGTGGGGTACGTACACAAGAGAATGTTCATTGCCCCCATTGGCTTTACTGATTTCACGCTTGAAGGTGGAAAAACTTTCGGAAAATTGCCTTTCCCTTTGCTAACTATTCACCGAGCAAATCAGACATTTTCTTATCAACCAGAGGCTTATAATCTGATGAATTTCTTGGAGTTTGTAAGTGAC
>JANPIG010000500.1:0-1363 GCA_031424875.1 Cytophagales bacterium | reverse complement strand
GATACCCAAAGCTGTAACCACAACCTCTTCCAAATTTTCGGTACTTTCCGTTAACAAAACATTAATAACTGACTGATTACCAATCGCCATTTCTTTGGAAGCATAACCTACCAAACTAAAGACCAATGTTCCGTTGGCAGGGGCATTGATGGCAAATTTGCCTTGTGCATCGGTAGTTGTTCCCGTCTTAGTGCCTTTCACCAAAATAGAAACTCCTGGAATTCCTGAGGAGGAATTATTGTCATTCACCGTACCTGTAATACGGTTTTGAGCTGAAATACTATACCAACAGAAGGTCAGTAGGAGCATCAGCAAATGTCGAAATCGTACTGTTTTTTTCATATTTTTGAGATTGGGTTTGTTGTAAATTAGATATGCACATGAAATATTTGATATGAAATCATTCATTTTTTACCACCGCATGACCACCGAACTCATTTCTAAGGGCAGCTACTACTTTTCCTGAAAAAGTATCTTCTTGCATTGAACGATACCGCATCATTAATGACATGGCCATTACGGGTGTAGGTACGCCTAAATCAAGTGCTGTTTCAAGCGTCCATTTCCCTTCACCCGAAGAGTGCATTACGCCTTTGATAGCTTCTAAATTTGGGTCTTTTTGAAAAGCATTGGCAGTCAATTCCATCAACCAACCTCTAATCACCGACCCTTGATTAAATAAGGTAGCAATTCTCTCAAAGTCAAGCCCAAAATTGCTTTTTTCAAAGACTTCAAAGCCCTCTGCGATAGACTGCATCATCCCATATTCAATCCCATTATGCACCATTTTTACGAAATGTCCGCTACCTGCTTCACCCGTATGCAGGTAGCCATTGGGTACAGCTATGGATTCAAAAACAGGTTCACACCGGTCAAAAACCGCTTTATCGCCCCCAATCATGGCACAGACGCCATTTCTTGCTCCACTTACTCCCCCACTTGTGCCGCAATCCAGGAAATGTATCCCCTTCTCTTTCAACCAATTATGTCTTCTTACAGAATCTTTGTAAAAAGAATTTCCTCCTTCTATCAAAATATCGTCTGGGCTTAGAATAGGTATTAATTCTTCGATAACATTATCGATAATTTCACCCGAAGGAATCATCAACCAAATCACTCGAGGGGTTGTCAATTTCATAACCATAGAAGGCAAATTTTCCGAAACTACAACACCCTCTTTAGCTACATTTTCACGAATTTGTTCCGCCACATCAAAAGCTACTACTTCAAAGCCTTTATCGTGTAAATTTAAAGCTAAGGGAAAACCCATTTTTCCTAATCCAACTAATCCAATTTGCATAATGTGTACCCTCCTAAGGGGGATTTTTATTAAAGATTTATTGGCTTTTTACAATTATTTCAG
>JANPIG010000499.1:0-8283 GCA_031424875.1 Cytophagales bacterium | reverse complement strand
TTATTTATTTTATGAAATTAGACTCTCAGGTTATCAACCACAGCTAGGCGACTTGAAGTGGGGACTTTTATATGGTTTTGTATCAGACATTTTTGGGTTTTCTTTTGGCGAAGGCATTTATACTTTCAACAAATGGAAAGAGAATATTCAGGAGTCTGAGCAATTGAAAAAAGCGAATCTGCAAACGCAATTTGAGGGTTTAAAGAATCAGGTAAATCCACATTTTTTGTTTAATGGTATCAATACTTTGTCGTTGCTCATACACTAAGACAAGGAGCGTACGGAACAATTTATAGACGAAATGTGCAAAGTTTATCGGTATTTATTGAGAAATAATGAAGACGAATTAGGTTCCATACATTAAAATCTTTTTCGCCCCAGCAACCGCAAATTACTCTACCTACTGCCGTATGTGTGAGTTCGTGTAACTCATGAATTATAAAATGTAGTGAGAGAAAAGCTATAACAAATCTGGCTGTTAATTTTATTTTCATTTCTTACAAGTTTTATTATTCATACTATTGCATGAAATCTGCTTGAACATATACTTTTTCTATACATCACAAGTATTCCATGAATTACAACAAACATTGATTGTTTTAAATAAGGGCTACATTTTAATATTAAAGTAAGTGAGAGGCATTTTTTTGCTACTAACCACCTGTATTAGTCAAGCAAAACCGAAAACAAATTGATAGTATATTTTTCATTTTATATTACTTTACTTCTACTACAATTTGATAAGTCGTATTACCTGTAAAACCCGAACTAAACACGGTGGTAAGTGTGTTTGCAAAGTTGCCAGTGTTACGAAGTCGTAATTGCAATGACTGATTGATGGCAGTATTTTTTGCAGTAATGGTATATTTTCCTATCGGTACGTCATTTACACCATACTCACCACCACCCACATCAATTAATTTTTTGGTGATGGTAGCACCTACACTTCCGTTGATTAATGCTCCTTGCGGCACTAATTTTATTTCAATATCCTGTTCTGATAATCCTGAAATAATATCAGGATAAACAGCTACCTGCGAACCATAAAAACCACCATTGGGTTTTGCACCACTCAACTTCCAAATAAAATTTCTTACAGCACCATCGCTCCCTGCAAAAGGATTTGCATTGTCTGAATGAAGGTCAAATTTGTATGTCTTTCCCAAAAAATCTCTTTCAATTTGCACGGAAGCCTTCCAACTACCATTTGGCACAGTAGCGGAATACTCGCCTTTTGCATTGGTCGTTGCGTATACATAAGAAGCCAAGTAAATAGTATTTTCAATTACTACTTTTGCATTTGCAATGGCACTACCATCTCCGTTTTTAACTACGCCTTTTACCATACCTTTTTGGTTTATTATTTCTCCAGTGGGGGCATTAAATGTATCGCAACCGATGAGAAATGTGCTTTGGATAATAAATAATAAGGTTAATATCTTTTTCATTTTTATGAGTGTTTAATTGGTTTGTTTATGAATGTAAGAATTCTACTCACAGCCCTCACTTAGTATAGTCATTGCCAGCAGATTGTTAACCGCTACCAACTGTTTATATCATGGCTGTATTAATGCCCTATTCTTTTAGTAATGCTTCTTTAACAAAGGACACTCTTTTCTAAGATAATTCTATGTTAGCACTATCGTCTCCATCGGTACGGGTAAGACCAATTATTATGTTGGATGGAGGATTTACTTTATTGTTAATCGTGCTTAAAAATCTGTCTAATAGTGCCTTAGCAAACATTGGCATTATAATCCAGCTTGCAATAATAATTTTCTTGTTCCTACCGATTTTTCTTTATCATTACAAAGTTGTCCATTAAAAAACCGCTACAAAAGTGGCTCTTGTGTGAAATGGCATTTATGATGTATCAATTGACTTTTTTTAACCAAATTATTTTTTGAAAAATATCCAGTGGTAAGTTGTAAATCTCTGTTTTTAAGTTTGTTATTTTCAAACTGTAAATTACAGTTAAGACCTAACTGCTAATAGTTTTTATCAAGCCTGTTTTAAATTATTATAGGCGATTTTGAAATTATACAATTCATACCTTGTTTTCCTCAATTCATACATAATTAGTAGGTACCATTCCGTCAAAAAAAGATATATTTGTTTCTACTAATGACACAAAATTAAATTTGAACAGATGAAAATTTTAATAGTTGAAGACGAAGATTTGGCGGTGAGAAAACTGCAAAAGACCTTATTATCTGTTGATAATTCAGCTGAAATAGTTGGCGTTACCGACAGCATTAAAAGTTCCGTAGAATGGTTGATGAACAATCCTCAACCCGACTTAATATTGATGGATATTGAACTTGCCGATGGACAGAGTTTTGAGATATTTAATCTTACAGAAGTAAAAAGTCAGGTAATTTTCACAACTTCTTACGATGAATTTGCTCTGAAAGCCTTTAAAGTAAATTCAGTTGATTATTTATTGAAACCTATTCAGAAGGATGAATTGGAGGCGGCTTTGAATAAATTTAAAAAATTGCACGCTAATAATTCAGATTTAAATATTGATAATTTGGTTAAAGAGCTACAACAAAAATTACAGCCCAAAGAGTATAGGAAGCGGTTTTTAGTAAAATTTGTTCAGAAATTAATCTCCGTAGAAATTGACGAAATTGCCTATTTTTACAGCGATGGGCGATTAAATATTTTTAAAACTATTGAAGGCAAAAAGTTTGTGGTGGATTACACAATGGACGAATTAGAAGAAATGCTCGACCCACAAAAGTATTTCAGAATTAGTCGCTCTTTTTATGTTTCCATTAATTGTATAGAAAAGATTGAGGATTATTTTGGTAATCGGTTGATACTGCAATTGAAGCCAGGTGTTGATAAAGAAGTATTGGTAAGCCGTGAAAAAGTGACGGAGTTTAAGCGTTGGATGGGGAAATGAGATAGATATAAAGGGTGTGAAAGTCTAAGTTTTCACACCCTTTTTGTGGATTAATAGATGACCTCACAAAGTCATTTGCAATTTTTGTATTTTTTTAAGATAAAGCCAGTTCTTCTTCCTTTAATTTTGGAGCCTTTTCCATGTTCAAAAACAAAATCTCTTCCGCCTTTAAAAAAGCGATCATAGTTAAAGTGACCATTCCTAATCTGAAATGATCTGCCTTTTGCAATCCAGTTCCAATCTGTTGTAATTGTTCGGCAGAAATTTCGCTAAATGGATTTAAGAATATGGCAAAAGTTTTAGGAATAAAATATAAAACGGTAAATACTTCCGAAATAAAAATACCTCCCAAAGCCAATAAAAGCCATTTATTGCCAATTTTTGATGTATTCCATAATAAAATTGTTGACACTGAAAGACATAAAATGGTCAGCGATACAGTTTTTTGAAAGAAATATCCAGACTGTGAAACTTTGAAAAAACCATAATAAGAAGTAGATGAACTAAGGAAACTATTTAACCAATTGAATGTTTCAGCAATCAATTGATAATAGTTGCCTCCCAGAATGATTCCAAAAGTAATTATCGATAAAGTGAATAAAAACTTTCCAATTTTCACTCTTAAAGAAATGTGATTTTTCATAGTTAAAAAGATTTTAGATTTAAGATTATTTTTTACTTTAATTTATCAGGCGTAATGGGCATTGGAACAACGTTTTTCACAGGTTTAGTTGATTTCAAATAAGCATACATTGCCTTCAAATCTTCTTCCTTCATATTTGCGTAACTATACCAAGGCATGGGAGGCAATAAATCACGAGCCGTCTCAATGCCTTTATACTTTCCTTTGCGTAAGGCGGTTAAAAATTGTTGTTCCGACCAAGCACCAATGCCTGTTTCATCGCTTGAAATATTTGCTCCAAATGACATTCCCCAAGGACCAACTGCCGAAGTCATATCGCCACCCATCAAAGCCCAGCCATTTTTCAAAGCATCCATGCTTACTTTTTGTAACGGTCTATCAGATGGATAACCTCCAAATCGAGTTTCTGGAATGATTTCTGGACCACGAGGTCCCATGCGTTTTGGTGAGTGACAGTCGTCGCAACCGCCTACCATCACTAAATATTTACCTCTTTCTATTTTTGCACTTTCTTCTAAGGTAACCGCCTTTAACCTTTGTGGTTGAGACGTTTTAATGTTACGAGTTGCCATCGTAAGCATTCCCACGATAGCCAATGTACCGAAAATTAATATTGAATTTTTCATGATTAATAATGTGTTAAAAGTTTGACAATCAATTAATTGACTCAAATTTAATTTCAATAATTTTTTACTTACACCTCAAATTGTATGAATTGAGCAAAACGATGTATGAATTGTAAATTGCCTTTATTTTGCTCCTTCAACTGTCAAAATGCCACCGCCTTTCCCTACGCTGTCCACGTATAAAGGCTATACGTGGGATGAGTTTTCCCTTTGAAGAGCTTTTAACATCCATCATCGCAAAGGTATGAGGGTGAAAGCCATCAGCATTGAAACCAAAGTTTTGAGCCTTCAGACCAAACAAAAGACAAAGGAGAGCGATAAATATTTATTTCATTGTTTGAATAAATTTTTGACTGTGATGACACAAATTTTAAAACTTACTCAAACATGAAAAATAGTAGATGGGATGAATTGAAGAATATACAGAATGAATTGTGTAAAGTTGTAATCACTCAATTTTTATCAATTTTTCTATTAACGGCAACTTCACCATAAAATCAGTTGATGTTTCAATAATTTGCATTTCGGGCTGGTTGAGTAATTGGAATTTTTCTTTGATATTATTCAAGCCAATTTTAGAAGAATCTACGAAGCTTGTCTTCTTTTGAAGATTGTTTTTTATAATCAGCCAGTTATCTTTATCGGTACAAATCTCAATCGTTAAAGGCTTGTTTTTCAGTACGTTATTGTGTTTTACGGCATTCTCGACCAACAATTGTAAAGTCAATGGAGGTAACAAATAATTTTCAGTTTCTGGGTCGATATTGAGCTTCAATTCAATGCCATTTCCGTAGCGAGTTTTTAATAAATGATAGTAAGAATTTATGAATTTCAACTCGGTTGTTAGTGGCACTAATTCGTCTTCATTATTTCTCAATAAATACCGATAAACTTTGCACATTTCGTCTATAAATTGTTCCGCACGTTCTTTATCCTCGTGTATGAGCGACGACAAAGTATTGATGCTATTAAACAAAAAATGTGGATTTACCTGATTTTTTAAACCTTCAAATTGCGTTTGCAAATTGGCTTTTTTCAATTGCTCAGACTCCTTAATATTCTCTTTCCATCTGTTGAAAGTATAAATGCCTTCGCCAAGAGAAAACCCAAAAATGTCTGATACAAAACCATATAAAAGTCCCCACTTCAAGTCGCCTAGCTGTGGTTGATAACCTGAGAGTCTAATTTCATAAAATAAATAAAAAGTGAGCGTAACGAACAAAGGTGTAATCGGTATCATTATTATTGCCCAAGTTATTCTACATTTCTCCTTCCGTGGTCGGTAAGCCATCACCATTTTAGTGAAATATTGACCACGGGGCAGGAATAAAAAAACCTCCAAACCCGAAGGTGAGGAGGTTCATAAATCATTTAGTAGCCAAGCGATACAGCAATAATAATGGTCAGGAATTTAGTCCTTTATATACTTGTAACGCAGTAATTTTGAATAAGTCACAGCTACTTTAATTATTTTTTCCGCCAAAATGATAACCTACACCCAGCCATGCCCTGAATTGACCTGCTGCACCGTCATACTGCACATAAGGACTCAATTCAAAATTGATACTAACCCTCTGAGCTTCTTTAAATGGATAAGCACGTACACCAAAACTACCAAAATATCCGTTAACTAATCTCCGATTGTCGGCAATGGCTCCTACAATGCCTAAATTTGCTCCACCTCCTACGTAAAAATTAGCATTACTTGTATAAGCTAAATTAACCATCAAAGCAGGTTCTGTATTTAAGGAAGAAATAAAAGAATTCATTTGAAATCGAAAGTCCATCCAAACTACCTTGGTAGGATTAGTGGCAACAGACAATTGACTATTAAAAGGGTAATAGCTAATAGACTGACCCTTAGAATTATAGGTAATAATAATCAGTGAGAATAAGACAATATTTTTTTTCAAATATTTCATAAAATGGTGGGTTTGTTGATAAATCACTGCCAAAGGTAAAGCAATTATTACGAATTTAAAACGTAAATTTGAACAAAATTCTAAACATAGAAGACCAAAAGAAAATAGTAAAATTTAAGTTACAAATCTCAATTCTGAACATAAAGAAACGAGAAACGAACGTTGAAATATGCGAATAGACCCCCAAACCATAGACCGTATCAAACAAAGTGCTGACGTTGCTGATGTTATTGGCGACTATGTTTCCTTGAAGAAAAAGGGAGCAAATCTTTGGGCGTGCTGTCCGTTTCATGGAGAAAAATCGCCATCCTTTTCAGTTTCCCCCGCCAAGGGGATTTATAAGTGTTTTGGTTGTGGCAAAGCGGGTGATTCTGTCCGTTTTATCATGGATATTGTGGGATTGGGCTACGCCGAAGCCCTGCGACATTTGGCAAAGAAATACGGTATCGAAATTCAAGAAACCGTCATGACCGATGAGCAACAATTGGCTCAGAATGAAAGAGAAAGCCTTCTGATTGTCTTGAATTATGCTAAAAATTATTTTCAAAACAATCTTTTCAAACACGAAGAAGGCCAATCCGTAGGCTATCCATACTTTAAAGAAAGAGGCTTTTCCGATAAAACTATCAACACTTTTGAATTAGGTTATAGCCTCGATTCATGGGATGCTTTCACCAAAGAAGCCCTTAAAAATGGGTACAGTTTAGAAGCACTGGAAAAAGCAGGATTAACGATTATTAAGGAAAATGAGCAAAGCCAAATCCCTAATTCCCAATCCCCAGTCCCCAATCCCAAATCCTTCGATAGATTCAGAAACCGTGTAACCTTCCCTATTCACAGTGTTGCGGGTAAGGTGATAGCTTTTGGGGCAAGGATTTTGAAAGCCGATAAATCGCAAGCAAAGTACCTTAATTCGCCCGAAACGGAGGTTTATCATAAATCTAATGTCCTCTACGGTATTTTTCAGGCTAAAAATTCTATCCGTACCAAAGATGTTTGTTATTTGGTGGAAGGCTATACGGATGTCATTTCCTTGCATCAGGCAGGTATCGAAAATGTTGTGGCATCGTCAGGAACATCGCTGACCGTTGAGCAAATTCGCTTGATTGGGCGTTTTACCCAAAATATTACTGTTCTCTATGATGGAGACACTGCTGGGATTAAGGCATCTTTGCGAGGAATGGATATGATTTTGGAAGAAGGACTAAACGTAAAATTAGTCGTTTTCCCAGAAGGTGAAGACCCTGATAGTTATGTTCAAAAGATTGGTTCTGAGGCATTTATCGAACATATCAAAACCCATGCCTCAGATTTTATTACTTTCAAAGCTGAACTTGCCCTCAAAGAAGCTGGCGATGACCCTTTCAAACGGGCAGAACTAATCAAGGATATGGTGGGGAGTATCTCCAAGATTTCAGACTCTATAAAACGGTCGGTATTTTTTCAAAAAACTGCCAATTTGATGCAGATTGATGAACAATTATTGATTTCGGAAAGTAATAAAATAACCATTGAACGAGCCAAGCAGAAGGATAAAGACCGAGAAAGAGAAAACAATCGCCAACGTTTACAGAACGATTTACCAAAAGGCGTAACCCTTAGTAAACCTTCTCATAACGCTCCAAACGTCAATTTTGACAATATGCCGAGTTTTTCAGAAGAAGATGATTTTTCTGATTTTGGCTTACAGGTTGGAGGGAATACTGTTTACGAAAAACTCCCGATTGCACCCGTGGAAGCCCCTCGTACTACACTCGTGGGTATGGGTTTGCAGGAGATGGAATGTATCAGATTATTGATAAATCACGGTACGAAAGATGTTGACCCGGGCGTTGCTCCAGGGGTAACTTTGACTCAATATATCCTTACAGAGATTGATGGAATGAATTTTGCCACCCCTATTTATCAACAAATTCTAACGATTTTTAGGGAGCATTTTGTAACTGGAAAGGTACCAGACGGACAGCATTTTATTGGACATGAAATCTCCGAAATTCAGCAAGAAGCAATCAATCTATCCAGCGAACGTTATAGCCTTTCTGATCAATGGGTGAAGCACGAAATCTTTGTTCCTACGGAAATGGACAAATTAGCAGATTTGGCTTTTCAAAATATTTTACGTTTAAAAAAAACTTATAATGAGTTGATGATGAAGGATATAATGAAACAAATCTCCCAAAC
>JANPIG010000498.1:0-2571 GCA_031424875.1 Cytophagales bacterium | reverse complement strand
GAGTGAATGATAGAATGTGTGAATATTGTTTCGCTCGATGTTATGTATCTTTTATTAATTTTATATTCGACAAACATTTTTTCTTCGAATTATTCTATCATTTATTCATTCTATCATTCATTGATTTTAGAAAATGCTTACTTCTTTCCCGCAAAGAGGTAAGCATTTTTCGTTTAAAATTCAGTAATTTTGCAAACTCAAAAACATAAGATACTTATAGCTAAAAGCTCATGGCTCACAGCTAAAATAATATGAAACAACAACAACCTCATTGCGTCCTGTGTGGGCGTTCTCAGCGTGAAGTGCCTCTTTTGATGGAGGGGATGGATGGGCATATATGTAGTGATTGCGTATCACAAGCCTATCAAGTAGTGCAAACTGAATTGCATTCTGAGGAAAACAAACGCAAAAAAGCCCCTAAGTTTCAGTTGATTAAGCCAATTGAAATGAAAAATTATATTGACCAATACGTTATTGGGCAAGACGAAGCCAAGCGTCATTTGTGCGTTGCGGTGTATAATCATTACAAAAGATTGATGCAACCCAAATTGAAAGATGATGATGTGCAGATTGAAAAATCGAACATTATCATGGTGGGCGAAACGGGAACTGGCAAAACTTATATGGCAAGAACAATCGCTAAGATGCTCCAAGTGCCGTTTTGTATTGCCGATGCCACCGTGATTACGGAGGCAGGTTACGTAGGCGAAGACGTAGAAAGTATCTTGACTCGTTTGCTTCAATCGGCTGATTATGACGTTTCAAAAGCTGAGATGGGCATTGTTTTTATTGATGAAATTGATAAAATTGCTCGTAAATCTGATAATCCGTCCATCACCCGTGATGTATCGGGAGAGGGCGTGCAACAGGCTCTATTGAAACTATTGGAAGGAGCAACGGTGAATTGTCCGCCCCAAGGAGGACGCAAGCACCCCGACCAAAAGATGATTCCGATTAATACCGAAAACATCCTTTTTATTTGCGGAGGGGCATTTGACGGAATTCAACGTCATGTAGCTAAACGCTTGAATACCAAGCCAATAGGTTTTAGTTCGGATGATAAATTCTTTGAGGAATTTGATGACAATCAATTGATGAAATACGTTACTTCGCCCGATTTGAAATCTTATGGTTTAATTCCAGAATTGTTGGGACGTTTGCCAGTGGTAACGTATTTGAATCCATTGAATCGTGATACTTTATTAACGATTTTGACTGACCCCAAAAATGCCATCACCAAGCAATACCGTAAGTTATTCAAGATGGAAAGCATTGATTTATCTTTTGAAAAAGCGGCTTTGGAATACATCGTAGACCAAGCCATGGAATATAAATTAGGAGCAAGAGGGTTGCGTTCCATCTGTGAAGCCATCATTACGGACGCCATGTTTGAATTGCCTTCGCAAACGGAAATTAAGGAATTGACCATTACTTTACCTTATGCCCGTGAAAAATTTGAAAGGACAGCTTTTCATGTGATGAAAAAGGCAGCATAGTTTAGATGTTTGTTTTTCGATTTTCGATGTTCGGAGAAAAGAGCTTGTAATGAAATTTACAGGCTCTTTTTATGCAATTTGGATTATGGTTTTTCGTTTGTAACTCGGACAGCCTTGTCTGTAATGTGAATAAATAAAATTGTAGTATTGACGTATAATTAAACCCAATTTCTTATGAAATCAACTAAGCTATTTACTCTTATTTTTACAATTTTCGTCATTAGTGAATCTTGTACTTCACACAAAGGTTATTTTTCGGCAACTTCTCACAATCAAGCCATTAAGCCTAAATTAGAGGTTAAGCAAGAGCCTGTTTTAGTAGAAAATACGCCTATAATTTCGGAAGTGACTCCTGTAAATGAACCAGTTTTGATGGCTTCAAATGCTGAAATTACAGCCGTAGAAAATGCGGTAAATGGTACTAAATACGAAGAAAAAGTAAAGGCTGCACTGCGTAAAGTTGAACAACCTTTTTCGGAAGTTAAGGCGGCGAAAAAAGAAG
The DNA here is from genome assembly GCA_031424875.1 of Cytophagales bacterium. Classification (GTDB taxonomy): domain Bacteria; phylum Bacteroidota; class Bacteroidia; order Cytophagales; family Spirosomataceae; genus Arcicella. Next base: position 573 of record JANPIG010000498.1, on the reverse strand, counting down.
TAAAGATGAGTTTTGTTCAGAAAATTATTATGAAGAAAATACAGAAAAAGATGGCTAAAAATAACAATCTGATGGGCTTTAATGATTGGAATTCTTTCTTGAAAATTGGCGCAATTTTATTAGTTATTGGTATCGTTTTGGCAATATTTGGCCTGGGTGCTATCGGTGGACTTGCTGCTTTGATTGGTTTAATTTTTGCCATTTTGGGCTTGCTTCAACAAGTTTAAAACCGTTCTTCATATTTTCGTTGGTCAATCCAATTATTTTCCTCAATTTTATTCTTATTATCTGTTAGACCACTGATTGGGCGGATTTTACGAATTAAATTAAAACGAAACTATATACTTATTAATGCAAAAGGTCAATTCATTATCAATAGCGAGGGATTTAAATCCCTCGCTATTGATAATGAATTGAAAGTCAGGTAGTTAATTTTAGAATATAAACCTAAAACTTACTTGCATTAATAAGTATATGATTCCGAATTAAAAACCTGTGTTAATCCATAATATCCGCCTAATCTGTGGTGTAGAACCTTTTCCCAATAGAAAATAATGTCCATTCTTGATAAAA
>JANPIG010000497.1:0-4339 GCA_031424875.1 Cytophagales bacterium | reverse complement strand
GCTTGCCAGAACGGCACTGGTCATTTGTATCAAACGATTGAAAAGTACCATTGCTACTGCCGATCCCAAAACACCTAAAAGTATAGAGAATATCAGGGGATTAAGAGCTTCGGGTTGTTGGGCTTTTTGGATAAAATCTCCGCTAAATAAGACCGCAATCGCTACGGGTCCGATGGTCATAAAGATAGTTGCAGTAATTAAAAAAGGTGTTAAATCAAGCCCTGTGAGGTATTTTTTAGTAATATTCAAATTGAAACCGTACATCACAGTGGCCAAGACTACATAAAAAGCATAGCCATTAATATGAAAGCCACTTGCTCCTGCCAATATCAAAATTAATGCTCCTACAAAACCCAAGATAATACCCATTGTCTGGCGTGAAGTAATCGCATTGCCAAAGAAAAGTCCTCCCACAATGAGCGTAAACAAGGGCGTAGTAGAGTTCAAAGCACCTGAAACACCACTGTCTAATTTTGAACCTGCCAATGAAAAAAGATAAGCAGGAATGAGATTACCAAGACAACCTACTACAAAAAAAACGGGTAATTTAGATAGAGGAATCTTTTTAAGATTCATTAAAAAGAAGGGTAAGAAAAAGCAAAAAGCCGCCGCAATACGCAATGAGCCTACTTGTGAGGGGTCAAAAGCAATTAGACTTTTCTTAACTAAAATAAATGAACTTCCCCAAATAACTGCCAAAAGGGCTAATAATGCCCACACTAAAACTGGATTTTGAAGTCTTAGATTAAGGGGTGGTTGAATAGTAGTTTGTGTTTCCATAAAAATATAACCGACTCAAAATCAAGAAAGTTTCATTAGGCAAACTTGTGAGTTTAATTCGTGATTAATAGGCATAAAAAAACAGCTAATTCCTAAGAAAATAGCTGTTAGTGGCGTACTACAGGCTTCGGCCTATTTTACAGTACAATAAAAAAACAGGCTGAAGCCTGTGGTACGTTATTTTACGCCTAATTTCATTCCGAATTTTACTTCTTTAGACTTATCATCAATTAGACCCGTAAACGCACCTCCCAAGACAATCTGCTTATTAGTTGCGGTCTCAGATCCTAAATTTGCTATGATAATTTTGGGCGTTACTATTTCTGCTACTTTATCGCTTAAACTTATGATGTCCATTTTATAGTCGTAAGCACCATACAGAAGTTCTACTTGGGTTTCATTGTTCAAAAACTTCCACGTACCTTTTTCGGTTTTGCCTACACCTTTTTTATCTTCACTATACACATCCAATTTCCCCTCATTGCCAAACGTAAGATAGTTGTTAGGGCTTGAAGTTACTGTTCCTGTTGCTGCCAGTTTAGGGTCAGCCCCTACTCCAGAAATGATAGTTTTCTTACCATCTATATTGTAATAGAGTTCTGTATAAAACCATTTACCAGAAATTAAAGTGGTTTTAGAAACTGTAACAATAGGCGTTAGCGTTTCAACGGTTTTCCTTTCGTCACAAGAAATCAAAATTGGGAATAATAGAAGAGCAAAAAGTAGATTTTTTTTCATATCAGATTGTTTAATTGGTGATTAATGTTATAAAATTAGTATAAACTCTTGAGAATACAAATAAGTGGATTGGGGGATTGGGGATTTAGGGATTGGGGGACTGGGGATTGGGGACTTGTTAATAAGACCTAATCCCTAATCCCCAATTACCTAATCCCTAATCCTAGTTACCTAATTCCTAACCTTGGGCATTTATTCCCCCACTTTTTCAATTTGGGTGAATCCCTTTTTAAAAAGCAAGTGGTAAATCCAAACTGCAACAAAACGCTGCTATTAAATCCCGAAGAAATTGATAAAAGTTCGGTATGAATACCTGCTGCTTGTGTAAACATCAGTCTTAACCCCACGAAAACTCCAACGGCAGGCTTAATTTTTCCTTCGTAATTTTCACCTCCCACGAATGCTCCAACGTATGGGTCAAAATTGCCAAAATTAGCATCACCAATATCTCCAAAATGCTGATACCCTCTAAATGAGAAGTGATTATAGTTTTCAAAAACACTTGTGAATCTGTAAGCATGAATACCTAAACCGTAGAATTCACTATTAGGCAATCGCTTTTCTAATGTTAGGCTAATGAAGGTTGGATAAGTTGATAAAATTCTATCCGCTTTTTCTAAATCTCTATCGCTTCCATATCCTATACTTAGATACAGCGGTTTTTCGTCCTGAGCCAACAAACAAACAGGGCAACAAAATGCGATTATTATTAACAGCAAGACCCTCACGAGTTTTATTTTTAAGAGATTAACAAAGTTTAAATGATTAACAAAGCTATCTTTAAAAGGTTAATGAAAAGCAAATTGTTCCAGAGAAATGCGTGAGCGGTCAATTATTATAAAACTTTCAAAACCGCCTCGCTAACTTCTTTTGGATGAAAAACTAAAGAAAAATGGTCACCGGGAACTTCTACAAAAGGTTCATTTGGGTATTTTACGATATTGTCTTTGCGAGCGTGTACTCTTAAATTTGGAGTGATTGTTAGCGGGGGGACTTTGGCAAAAAGCACTTGTAATTGTTGAAATAAACACTTTTTATTCATCACCGCTAACCCATCAATTAAATTATCATACAATGATTTTGACTCTGGAAAAAGATACATATTTTTCAAGTAAGATACCATTGTAGGACTCTGTGTAATGCCCCAACGAACAGAATATTTAAGTAAAGTAAGGTTTTTTAGAGGAGATAAGAGTTTAGCCTGATTGGTCAATGAAGCTAATAAAATTGCCTTACATCCCACATTCTGCTTGATGTAAGAAGCAATCCAACCACCCATTGAATGCCCAATGACACAATCCTGAGCCGTAATTTTATATTTCTGAATAAGATGTAAGGCTAATTTCTGCACATCCATATCTTCGGGAGCATCATGCCAAGCGGCAAAATCTTCTTCCAGATTCAAGGCAATTTGTTCTCCAATGGTAATGGTTTCTCTGATTTCATTAAAAATAGTGGAATCTTCCACAAATCCGTGGATAAAAATTAACTTCATGATTGAGGATATTTTGAATTTGAAAACTAAATATAGATACAAATAATTAATAAATTGATAGTAAATCCATGGCACGGCTCACAAAATTATTTGGTAATTGTTAATTTACGAGTTTAGCCATACCACGAGTAATTTCTACTATTTACACACCAAAAATATACTCAAATTATTTATTCACTCTTGAATGTCTTAATTTTGTAATTAATTTGACAATAAAATGATTTTAGAAAATATAAATACAATATCTCAAACACTCCCCACCATGGAAGCCTTTTACACGCTACAAGGAGAGGGTTTTCATCAAGGACGAGCAGCTTATTTTATTCGTTTGGGTGGGTGTGATGTGGGTTGCCATTGGTGTGATGTGAAGGAGTCTTGGGATATGAATGCTCACCCCAAACTATCTATCAATCAAATAGTTACGGAGGCTTCTCAATACTCAGGGCGTTTGGCAGTCATCACGGGGGGCGAGCCTTTGATGCACAATTTGGATGCTCTGACAGGGGCATTACACGAAGCAGGGTTTGAGACTAATATCGAAACTTCGGGCGTATGCGAACACGTTACGGGCGAATGGGATTGGATATGTTTTTCACCCAAAAAATTCAAGAAACCTAATCCAGAAATTTATCAGAAAGCGAATGAATTGAAGGTAATTATCTTCAATCAATCAGATTTTGAATGGGCCGAAAGTTTTGCGGAAGTAGTTTCGGGTAATTGTATGCTATACCTTCAACCCGAATGGAGCAGAATGGAAACGATGTTGCCTGAAATTATTGAGTATGTGAAGAATAACCCAAAGTGGAGAATTTCAATGCAGGTTCATAAATTTATGGATATTCCTTAAACAAATATAGAATAATAGATTAAAATTTAGGAAATGGCTTGATTGCAATACAGAACTACATTTAAACGTTTATATGAACACAATCCCAAAGCATATTCATCAAAACTATGAAACCATTTTTCATCAAAGCAATCTGCCTATTAATTTTTTTCTGTCAACTTCTGGCATGATCTAGGTATCCATATTTTTGCCCGGCACCGTATATATATATATATATATATATATAAGGATATTTATTTGAAGGGGAAAGTATAATATCCTTGATACTTGCACTTGTCCTGTATGTAGTAACTACACTCACCTTGACAAATATTTGAGACACAGAAGCCAGTACGGCAGTCAGATGGATTAATACATTTTAATCTTTCTTCACATCGTTTAATTGGCAGACATGATCCACCACAGTCCACATCAGTCTCATTGGCATTTTTGACGCCATCGTTGCAAGTGGGAGCTACGATATAGAAGGTCAAATGTTT
>JANPIG010000496.1:0-9613 GCA_031424875.1 Cytophagales bacterium | reverse complement strand
CTTTTTCATACAACCCTGAAATGATAAAACTCGGAAGAGAATCAAGGGGGCTAACACAAAATGAACTTTGTGATAGATTGAATATGGCACAGGGAACAATTTCTAAATTAGAGAACGCAGACTATCTTATTTCCGAAGAATTAGTAGAAAAAATTTCAGATATATTAGATTACCCAAGTACATTCTTCAAAATTAAAGCACAAATTTATCCAACGAGTCTTATTTATTATAGAAGAAAAATTAAAGTACAAGGAAAAGTTTTAACGCAATCAGAAGCAAAAATGAATGTGGTTAGAATAACACTTGAAAAATTAATTGCAGAAATTGAATTACCAGAAATTAATTTATTAGATTGGGATATTGAGAAAAATGGTTCTCCAGAAAATGCTGCACTCTTTTTGAGAGAGAAATGGAGAGTTCCAAAAGGGAGAATTGAAGATTTAACTAAATTAGTAGAAGACAATGGAATTATTGTAATACATTTTAACTTTGGAACAGATAAAATGGAAGGATTGAGTTTATTTACTAATCAAAATCAACCTGTCATATATTTGAATAGTAATATGCCAAGCGATAGACTTAGGTTTACATTAGCACACGAATTAGGACATTTAGTTATGCACTTCGGAAAATTGTTTGATAATTCAAGAGATTTAGAAAAAGAAGCATTCCAATTCGCAAGTGAGTTTCTAATACCAACAATTGATTTTAAAAAGGGAATAGAAAAAATAGATTTAATGACCCTTGCGAATATGAAAAGGTATTGGCGAGTTTCAATGCAATCTATGATTTATAAAGCAAGACATAATAATATAATAACAGCTAATCAAGAAAAATATTTATGGAGTCAGTTGTCTGCGAATGGATATAATAAAACAGAACCTGTGGAATTAAGTTTTCCAAAAGAAATTCCATCACTGGTTAATGAAATAATAGAATTACATAAATCTGAATTAGGATATTCAATTGAAAAATTAGCAAAAATGCTTTCTTTAAATTCTGATGAGTTTTTTACGTATTTCAATTACGGTAATATTATTCCCAAGTTGAAAATAATCAGAAACTATTGAAGTTCGAGTGTAGTAAAGACAATTTGTACAACTATGAACAATAAAGAAATGCAAAACCACTTTTTAACCTTAAAAGAAAATAGTAAATAATGATTGATGCTGAAATTGACAAACTAACCAATTCAATAGAAAATGCTTTTACAGAAGAACGTTTTTTGACTGATATTTTACCAGTAAAGCTCAATGAAATTATAGCCGAGGAATGGTTATTTGATTGGAAAAAAGAAATAAGAAAAGTTGATTGCAAGGTTTTTAAACTTGTTACAAGAGGTAATGAGTCTGTAATACAAGGCTTATTGAGTTTTTTAGATGGTAAAGACCACATATTTATGAATTTATTGGAGAGTGCTTCTTTCAATAAAGGACAAAATAAAGTATATTTGGGTGTAGCTGGTAATTTAGTGGCTTATGCTTGTAAAATTTCTCTTGATTTAGGTTATGATGGTTATGTAGTTTTTGATTCTAAAACTGCTCTGATTGAACATTATCAAGAAAAATTACACGCTAAAAGACTTGGTGGATTGAGAATGTATATTGATACAACAGCAGCATTTCGTTTATTAGACAAATATTTTAATCAATAACTCAAATGAGAAAGCATGAAACAATATTGGAAATTGAGTATATTCAATCAAAACCTTTGAGTCCGAAAGAAAAAGAAAAACTCAGTGCTTTAATTATGAAAAATAAGGCATTGGCTCAATCAAAAAAGTAAAAAAAGTCCAGTTTGATACTGGACTTTTTTTATTTCCCATCTATTAACCCAAGCCCATCATTTATGAATCTTGGATGGAATATTGGATTTTTATATAGAAATTTGAGATTAGGGATTTGGTAATTGAGTAATTAGGGATTTGGAGATTTGGGATTAATAGTAAATTTTCTAAGAGACAATTATTTCAAGTAACCGACAAACAACAGATTTTCAATCACTAATCAATGGCTACAATTCATTACGAAGATATTTTTCTGATATTCCAAGGCATGATGTTTATGATGCTTGTCTTCGTAGGCTTGCAGAATTATTTCACTCGTTATGAGGCTTATTGGTATTATTTCTTTCACATTCTATGTTGGATTTTATATTTTACCATTCGCCGAGAAGTTCTTTATGATTGGGTAAATAATCCTCAAAAACTGCCTTTAATAAGTTTCCTGTGGGATTTTCATCGAGTGGGCTTCCCGATGATTTCATATTTTGTTTATTATAGTTTCACCTCGCAACTTTTAGAATTACCCGCAACTTTGCCCAAATTGAATAAAGTATTGCGGATTGTACAGCGAATTTTATTGATCTATATCCTATTTTTAGTAACACTTGCCCTATTTTTCCATCAAACTCATGAGCAACCTTGGTATGAAATTCTGCACACCGTGGTTAGAATATTTTTGGCGGGTGTTTCTATTTATATCATGATTCAATTATATCATTTAGTCGATAAATTGAAATGGTTTTTTGTAATTGGCTCGGTAGTTTTATTGGTTTTTGCCTTAATTGCAATGATTTTATCAATCTTATATAAAAATCCAGAAACATATTTTTTTTGGCAAGTACCGCTTTTTTATATGCACTTGGGCGTGGTTTCTGAAATTGTTTGTTTATCATTAGCTTTGAGTTATAAAAACAAAGTAGTTGAAAATCAGAAACTTACGGCTGAACAGAGTTTACAATTGGAACGTGAACAAAGGGAGATAGAATCACTAAGAATAGATTTAGAAAAACAAGAATTGAGTAGGCAAATGACCGTTTTGCGGATGCGGGCGTTGCGGAGTCAGATGAATCCTCATTTTTTGTTCAATAGCTTGAATGCTATTCAGGAGTGTATCATAACCAATCAGACGGATGCAGCAGTAATGTATTTGGCGAAATTCTCTAAATTGGTACGCTTGATTTTGGAAAATTCTGACCAACAAACCATTCCACTTTCTCGGGAGATAGAAACCTTAAAATTATATCTGGACGTTGAATCGCTACGTTTTACGCATTCTTTTAGTTTTGATATTGAGGTAAAAACGGACATTGATCCAGTGCTAATTAGTATTCCGCCCATGTTGGTGCAGCCTTATGCCGAGAATGCAATTTGGCATGGATTACTCAATAAACAAGGCGAAAGAAAACTAAAAATTACCTTTGAATCTGATGATGAATCGCTTTTGGTGAGTATTGAAGACAATGGAGTTGGCAGAAAAAAATCTGCCACTTTTGATAGTCCCATGAAGAAAAGTAAGACTTCGATGGGTATGAAACTTACGAGCGAACGTTTAGATGTACTGAACGAATTGAACCCCGACCAAGCCTTTGTAGAAATCCAAGATTTGGTGGATGCGAAGGGAAAAGCAATAGGAACTTGTGTGAAATTGACTTTACCGATTTGACCTATGGAAAAATTAACTACTCTAATCATTGATGATGAACTCAAAGGGCGAAATTTGCTGAATGAGTTGGTAAAAAGATATTGCCCCGATGTGGAAGTTTTGGGCTTAGCTCAAAGTGCTACCGAAGCCATTTCGTTGATTCGGCAATTTAATCCCGATTTTGTCTTTTTGGATATTCAAATGCCCGAAATCAATGGTTTTCAGATGATTGAATTGATGGGACACATTGATTTTGAAATCGTTTTCGTAACGGCTTACAATGAATTTGCGGTAAAAGCCTATAAATATGCTGCATTTGATTACTTACTAAAACCCGTTGACCCTGACGAATTGAACAAAACTATTGAACGCCTAAAAGTAAAACGCCAACAAGTGGGTTTACAAGAAAGGCTTTCGTTGTTGATGAAGACTTTAGAAGAGCCCAAAAAGCTACCCGCTAAAATTACCGTCAGCAATTCAGATGGTATTTCGGTTTTGAATATTTCGGAGATAATTTATATGGAAGCCGACGGACCTTATACCACCTTTTTCATGCTTGATAATAGCAAATTGGTATCATCGCACAACCTCAAAGAATATGAAGATATGTTGAGCGAACAAGGTTTTTTTAGAAGTCATCACAGCTTTCTCTTAAACCTAAATCATATTACAAAATACTTAAAATCAGATGGTTATGCTTTAATGAGCAATGGAAAACACGTAGAAGTAAGCAAGCGGAGAAAGGATGAATTTGTTCAAAGGCTTACGCATTTGTGAGGGTGGATTTATTAGATGGTATTTCAAAAGAAGCGCATTAATGATTTTTAAAAACAGTTATATTTGTTAAAAATCAATCTTGAAAATGGTAATTACTAAGGAAAAATATATTCAGATTTTTGTTATGATAGATAGAATTACTCGTATTAAGGAAATATAAAACGATATTTATCTTACGAATAAAGTATTACTAATGATGCTATTATCAACAATGGGTTAAAGTAAGAGAAAATAGGGCGAAACAATTACAAAACCTATTGTCAGAAGAAACAGAAATAAAATTCTTGGCCGTTGCCTGAATATTTCGTTTTTCGATGTTAGGTAGTCAAAATTGAACAAACGAAAATCGAATAACAAACATCGAACATCGAAAACTAATGCCCCAAAAACAAAGCTCCCACCGCAAATAAATCAATAATCCAAAGACTTAGAGAGACTTCTTTGTATTTGCCCGTCCCCACTTTCAATATTGTCCAAGATAGAAATCCCCAAATGATTCCTTGCGTAATGGAATAAGAGAAAGGTATTAAAATCATAGCCAGAAACGCTGGAATAGCATCATCCAACCTTGTCCAGTTAATTTTGGTAATGGGTTTTATCATAAAAACACCCACAATTACAAGGGCGGGAGCAGTGGCAATGGCGGGTATAACTGATAGCAAAGGCGACAAAAACATGAAGGGCAAAAATAATAATCCCGCCGTGATGGCAGTCAATCCATGCCTTCCGCCTTGTTCTATTCCCACGGCAGATTCTATGTATGCCGTACCTGGACTTGTCCCTAAAATTCCTGCTAATAACGTGGCTACAGCATCGGTCAGAAGCGACTGTTTTACGTTGCGAGGTTCGCCATTTTCATCGTATAAATAGGCTGCTTCTGCAAGACCTACGAAGGTGGAAAGGCTATCGAAAAGATCGGTGAAAACGAAGGCAAAAATGACGGGTAAAAGCGAAAATTTCAACGAACCCATGATGTCTAATTGACCAATCAAACTGAAATCGGGCATGGCTAAAAAGCCCTTCCAATTGACTAATGCCTTTTCGCCAAAATTAATCGCCGAAGCATCGCCCCAATATCTCCCGATGGGAATAGCGAGCAAAGTTGTGAGGATAATTCCAATAATAATGCCTCCTTGTACTTTCCTGATAATGAGAATAGAAGTCAGGAAAAGCCCGAATAAAAAGGTGAGAATAATGGGATTATTTACGTTGGCAATGCTGATTAAAGTAGCAGGATTTGAGACAATAAATTTAGCATTTTCAAAACCTATCAGACTGATAAACAGACCAATACCTGCCGAAATAGCGAAACGAAGTGGCTTAGGAATTGCCTTCACGATGTGCGTGCGAACATTGAAAATCGACAATATCAAAAACAAAACTCCCGCCCAAAATACAGCCCCCAAGGCCACCTGATAACTAATGCCCATGCCCTTCACAGCAGTAAAAGTAAAAAAAGCATTCATACCCATACCTGGAGCAACCACAATAGGATTCCTGGCATATAAACCCATCATCACACTACAAAAAAATGACAGCAAAACCGTTGCCGTCAGCACCGCACCAAAGGGCATTCCCGTTTGTGAAAGAATAACAGGATTGACCACAATAATGTACATAGTGGCTAAAAATGAGCTTATTCCAGCGAAAATTTCAATTCTTTTTGTGGTGGGTGACATAAAATTTAATATTATATTTAGACCATTATTTCACCAATAATCTTGAAGTTTTGTCCTTTTGTTCAGATCAAAAAAACTTTCGGGAAATTCTCCCTTATCAACTTATTTTCAAATTCCCCTCCGAATCAAACTTTATCCCACTATCTGCTACCATCTCTCGTACAATTTCTTGGAATTTTGACTGATTCGTAGGATGCATAATTTGTGTGATTAAGGATAAACTCATAGCTCCATTTGCTAATAAAGCCTTAATTTTCAAACGTGTAGCTTCTGCCTCAGATTTGTCTTCCATTAATACTTTTTGTTGCTTTTTCCTCGTCAAACAATTATCACAAATCCCACATTCGGCATCGGTTATTTCATCAAAATATTCCAATAACAATTGCGTTCTGCAACGGTTTGGCTGTTCCACATAATGCTTTACGGCACGAGCTTTCTTCAAATCTCGCTCCTTTCTTTTAGTAATTTCAACCTCCTGCAAAGGTAATTCACGAATATCAAATCGAGGTGTGAGGAAAGTCAGATAAGGCTTATCTTTTTGTCGGTCATAAACCAAAACCTTAAATTTATCCAAAGTCGTAAGAATTCCCTCAACTTCATCCACAGGAATCAAAAACACCTTCGCAATATTAGCTTCTGAGATACTTAAAAACGTTCCAAATAACTCCCCACCGTACATTCTGAGCAATAATTTAATAAAAGAATCATGTTTTGGATTGCGTAATTGAAAATCATACAATTCTCGATTGTCCACCAAAAACATCACCTTCGAACCATTGCCTTTTAAGCCTTCCGAAAGTTGAATAAATCCCTGATTTTCAAGTATTTTCAAGGCAAAATAAGTATCAGTAGGAGGGAGGTTAAAGCGATTTTGAAATTCTAATAAATCAAAATCAAAACTACTAAACTCACCCGTTCCCACCGCCAACTGATACAAATTTCCCAAAGACTGATAAACCCTTCTGACCAACTCAATAGGCGGATAAGTAGCCAAGACATTTTTCTCCAAAACATCCACATCGTTTTGGTTGTAAAGAGCAACGGTATAAGCCTTTTCGCCATCACGACCGGCCCGACCAGCTTCCTGATAATACGCCTCCAAAGTCTCAGGCAAATCCAAATGAACCACCGTCCTAACATCGGGTTTATCAATTCCCATCCCAAAGGCATTTGTCGCCACAATCACCCTCACACGGTTTTTTAGCCAATTTTCCTGCCGCTTCGTCCGCTCCTGAGCGTTCAGTCCTGCATGATAAAAAGTAGCTTGAATATTATATTTATTCAGCAAATCAGAAACTTCCTGCGTTCTCCTACGATTACGCACATACACCACCCCAGACCCCTGCACATTTTGCAAAATCTTCATCAAACGCCGCTCTTTATCATCCTCCTTGAAGGCAGAATAAGACAAATTTGCCCTCGCAAAACTCTGTTGAAATATCTGCGGATTTGTCATTTCCAAACAGTTCACAATATCTGCCCGAACCTCCTGCGTAGCGGTAGCTGTCAAAGCAATCATTGGAACGTTTGGAAGCAATGCCCGAAACTCCGCAATTTTCATATACGGAGGTCTAAAATCATATCCCCATTGCGAAATACAGTGAGCTTCATCAACAGCTAACAAATTGATTTTCATCTGTTTAGCCCTTTCGATGAACAATTTAGTCTGTAATCTTTCAGGCGAAACGTAGAGGAATTTTATATCTCCATAAATACAATTATCCAAAGCAATATCAATCTGATTTTTGTGCATTCCCGAAAAAATCCCAACTGCCGCAATCCCACGACGTTTCAGTTGTTCCACTTGGTCTTGCATCAACGCAATCAAAGGCGAAATCACAACACAAATCCCCTCCGACATCAAAGCAGGCACCTGAAAACACAGCGACTTCCCCCCACCCGTAGGCATAAGGGCAAGCGTATCCCGCCCCTCCAAAACCGACTGAATAATCTCAGCTTGCAAAGGACGAAAAGTATCATATCCCCAGTATTGTTTTAGTATTGATTGTGGTTGCATTTTCTCTAAGCATTTAGAAATATACCCTCCAACAATTCCTTCTTAATAATCTTAATCCTCATATTGAGCGTAATATGTTCAAAATCAATCCCTTCCACACAAATTGCCTTTAAATATTTTTCCACTTCGGGTTCATGATTTGTCTTTTTGCCCGTCCGCACATCAATATACTTAGAAGTAGTCCAAAGCACCGCCCGAAGATTTTGGCAATGCTCATCCGTCATCACAAATTCCGTAACAATAGTATTTTCGTTATGATAAATCACCGAAGAAATCACCTTTACCCACTCACTCACCTTCGCCGAACTCACATAAGCAATCTGATGATTATACACCACCCACGAAGTCTGATTATGCTCAAAATAATCGTTATAATCAAATTGATAGACATCAGCCACTTGGTCTTCACGAGCATTAAAAAAATAATCAAAATATTTAGCATTATTCAAATGCTTCAAAGGATCGCAATCTTGAAAACGGATAACCGCTTTGGAATACAATTTTCTCGGATAATTCTTATTAGGGTCTAATTGAAACATGATATATTTTGTCTATTATAATGATGTATTGTTCCCACAAAATTAACACCCACTCCCTTATCAATTGTATATATTCATTAAAACCCCTAAATTAGCCTAAATAAATTCACATAAAAGTATTTTTCAATTAACGGAAAATAAAAATCGAATACCAAAAATCTTTGTGGCAACAAAACAAACAATGACAAAAATATTATTAGTAGAAGACGACGATAGTTTAGGATTTGTAGTAAAAGACAATCTCGAACAAGAAGGGTACGAAATAGACCTCCAAACCACTGGTAAATTAGGGCAAATTGCCTTCCAAAAAAATCAATATGATATTTGTATATTAGATGTAATGCTTCCAGAAATGGACGGATTCACCCTTGCAGAATATATAAGAGGTACAGGTAACCAAGTACCCATAATCTTCTTAACAGCAAAATCTCTAAAAGAAGACCGAATAAAAGGCTTAAAACTCGGAGCAGATGACTACCTTACCAAACCATTTAGTATTGAAGAATTAATCTTAAGAATAGAAGCTATTCTAAAAAGAACAGGCAAAAAGACATCTCAAAATATAGATACTCATATATTAGGTAAATATACCTTTGATACTAAGAATTTAAAGTTATACTTCAACGATATACCTCAAGACCTTACACATCGAGAATCAGACCTTTTAAATTTTCTCGTACAAAACAAAAACGAAACTATCCCAAGAGATAAAATCCTAATAGCTATCTGGGGCGATGACGACTACTTCAAAGGCAGAAGCCTTGATGTATTTATTACTCGCCTAAGAAAATACTTAAGCCAAGACCCAAGTATTAAATTAACGAATGTACATGGAGTAGGATTTAGATTAGATATATAAGTAAAATCAAAAATAAAAATCCCTCTATCTCCACTACAAGATAAGGGTTTTTTTTTGTAAGCATTACCTGCTTTTTAGTTTTCATGAATTTGCATTATTTTAAGATTAATTTGTTTTGTTTATTATTTATGTTTTGTTGTTATGTTTATGTTTTGATATTTTCATTTTTTTTTTTTTGTGTATATTTTTTTGGTAATCAGGGGTTTATGTAATTTCGGGAAAATATTTTCAATTTTCTTTTGGTTTGTGTTTGGTGGTTAGAAAAAAAACCTGCAACTTTGCACTCCCAAACAACGACAGAGGGTTAGGGATTGATT
>JANPIG010000495.1:0-1686 GCA_031424875.1 Cytophagales bacterium | reverse complement strand
CAAAAATACCGAAGAAAAAACTTCGGTATTTTTTGTTTTGATTTCGCAAAAAAGCGTAATTAAAATTTTTAATCGGATTTTGTTTTGGTATAATAATTAGTGGTCAAGTATTCAAATAGTGGATAAACAAATGATTAATGGTCAAATATTTAGTAATGAAACACTAAGAATTTTTATAATTTTAGTATTACAATGCAAAGTTGTGCAAATTCTGAATAATAATAAATAGCCAATTTGGCTATTTTCTGACATAAATCAATTATTTTTGTTTGCCTTCGAGCAAACATTGCTATTAAATTATGGTAACTTATAAATTTATTATTTTTCTTCATGCAGAATTTACCAACCCATTCATTAGAACAATTATATCGTAAGTGTTTGGATGCAGTAAGTAATATTTCAGGAGTTGATTCAGAAAAATCTACCGAGAAATACTTACAAGAAATGGGATTTTTCAATAAGGATACGACTTATTTAAATGCTGTTTATGGTATTATGGATATGTCTAATCTTTCCTTTAAATACATTGTTAATACGGATATAGCTTTGGGAATACCTGTTGAAAACTTTTTGCAGAAAGGATTTAGTCAATTTTTAGGATCAATGGTGCCTGATTCTAAAAATGTCTCTTCTATACCTACTCTTTTCAAATTTATGACTGATTCTATCCGAGAAGCCCCCATTGAAATTAGAACGAATTTTATTGCGTATGGTTTTGGCATGAAACATTATAGGCCTGGGGGACAGCCCTTTCATACAATGGTTCAGATTTTCGGTCTCGAATTTGATGAAAACGGAATGCCAACCTTGTGTTTTATTGTGGATCAGGATATTGAACACCTAATTAAAATGACAGATAATTATTTGGGAAGATTAAGTTTTAATGGAGGTGAATTTATTACTACTTTTTCATCCAAAGATCAAGTAATGAAGAAACAAGATATTTTTACTGAACGAGAATTAGATATATTGAAGTTACTTCTCAAAGGTTTTGAATCTAAACAAATTGGTGATAAACTTTTTATAAGCTCTAATACGGTAGATAATCATCGCAAAAACATGATTCGCAAAGTAGATGCCAGAGATACTACTGCACTCATTCAAATCTCAAAACAATTGGGTATTTTAAAATGAGAATCTTTGATAAATATTAATACAAACATATTTTAACCTCAAATTATTTAACGAAGTCGGTTTTCTTTTCAGATACCGACTTTTTTTGTTTTCAGTCCAAATGTTATGGATTAACTTTGTGATTTAAAAGGTGAACGGTTAAGGGTGAACAGTACACGGTAAAAGGTATATAAGAAATTATTTATCATTTCATTTTACTTTATTACAAATCTTGTACAATACATTTCTTCTTATCTTTTCATCATATTAATTTAATTCACCGTTTTCAGTGTACCGTTCATCGTGAACCGTTCACCGTGAACCGTTTACCAAAAATTAACATTGGAACATCAAACATCGCTCCCCACAGTAGAAACTGCCAAAAAATTAGGGCTTCTTCCCGAAGAATTTGATAAGATTCAGGAAATTTTAGGACGTACTCCCAACTTTACTGAATTATCTATTTTTTCAGTAATGTGGTCAGAACATTGCTCTTACAAAAACTCAATCATTTGGTTAAAAACCCTGCCAAAAGACTCTCCACGAATGCTTGCAAAAGCAGGTGAAGAAAAT
>JANPIG010000494.1:0-15339 GCA_031424875.1 Cytophagales bacterium | reverse complement strand
ATCTTGCGAAATCGTTACGGTTTGTTTGCGGAACAATACGCAAAGCCTTTCCTTTGCCCCTACTCTAAATTTGTATCAGTCAAATGCTAATATAAACTGATACAAAATGAATACGCACGACCTCATATCACCGAGCCTTTTACCCTTCCAAAAGACCACCAACGACGATGCTTTAAAATGTTTACGCACCATCGCTCAACATTACGGAAAAATGATTTCTATCACTTCTCTCCGCCGACAAGCAGGGGAAGATTCAGACCATCATTCTTTACAAAATATCGCCCAAATCGCTGAATCCATTGGTTTTAGAGCCAGATGTAGCAATCTCCGTTTCAATGTACTTGCCAAAGAAATCCCTTTGCCTTGCCTTATCAAGTGGAATGATGAGGGATTTGTAGTGGTAAAAAGTATTGTCAAAAATCAAGTTGCCATCTGTACCGACAAACAAACCGTAACGATTTCGCAAGATGAATTTTGCAAAAATTGGCTTCCTTATGATGAGGGCGAAGGCAAAGTTTTATTGCTCGAACCAGCCCCAAATTTCAATCCAGAGGAAGACAAAACTGCCGCTAAAAACCCACAAGGTTTACGGTCATTATTGGTCTATTTGAAAAAATATCCGAACCTTATTCGTCAAATTATCATCGGATTGATTGTGGGTACTTTTTTGAAATTAATGACGCCATTCTTAACGCAATCTATTGTGGATGTGGGAGTTATGAACAACAACTATAATTTTATTTACGTCTTTTTGGCGGGACAATTGATGTTGGTTTTGGGCAGAATTTCTTTGGAATCCATCAGAGGATGGCTATTGCTTCACGTAAGTGCGAGAGTGGGCGTATCGCTCTTGACTGATTTTATTGCCAAAGTAATGAAGCTACCCATTGGAGGTTTTAACGAAAAAATGGTGGGCGAAGTCATGCAAAGAGTGGAAGACCAAAAACGAATTGAAACCTTCATCTCTTCGCAGCTCTCCATGATTGTTTTTTCAATCGTAAACTTGGTAATTTTCACCATCATTTTTGCCTTTTACGATGTTTCAATCTTCGCTATTTTCTTGGGGGCAACGCTTTTGAATATTGGTTGGGTATTGGTTTTTATGAAAAGTAGAAGAGAAGTAGATTTGAATAAAGCCAAAATTGCAGAAGCCGAGCAGAACAGCATGGTGCAGTTGGTACAGGGCATGGCAGATATAAAATTTGCCAATGCCGAAATGCTAAAACGTTGGGATTGGGAGAAATTGCGGGTAAAATTATTTCGCCAAAATTTCAAAACGCTTCGTTTTTCACAGTATCAACAAGTGGGTGGAATGTTGATTAATGATGCCAAAAATATCATCATTACTTTTTTGTCTGCCAAAGCCGTGTTGGATGGAAATATTTCACTCGGGGCGATGCTTGCCATTCAGCAAATGTTGGGACAAACCAACAATGCCGCCGAGCAAATATTCTTGTTTTTTCAACAATTGCAAGATGCCCGCATCAGTATGGAACGTATCAATGCCGTTCATCGGTTGCCCGAAGAAGATAATGATGATTATGAAAAATGTCATCAATTGCCTGAAAATCAACCAATTGTGTTACGGAATGTAACTTTTCAATATCCTAATTCAAATCAGGTGGCTTTGCAAAATATCAAATTGTATATTCCTGCGGGCAAAACTACCGCCATTGTGGGGTCGAGTGGAAGTGGCAAAAGTACGCTGTTGAAATTGATGATGAAAAACTATGCACCTAATGAGGGGGAAGTTACCTTGG
Source organism: Cytophagales bacterium (assembly GCA_031424875.1). Classification (GTDB taxonomy): domain Bacteria; phylum Bacteroidota; class Bacteroidia; order Cytophagales; family Spirosomataceae; genus Arcicella. The sequence goes on along the minus strand of JANPIG010000494.1, from coordinate 13,579 downwards.
GCAAACTAAATCTTAACAATATTTCAACCCGTGCGTGGCGTAATGAATGTGCGGTGGTGACGGCTGAGGGGATTATTTTCTCTGATTCCATCCTCAATAATATTGCTTTGGGCGATGCTGAACCCGATTTGGAAAAGGTGAAACACGCTGCTAAAGTGGCCAATATTCATACTTGGATTGAGTCCACCAGCGGCGGTTATTATTCAGAAATTGGGGGAGGTTCTGCCAGTTTGAGTCAGGGACAAAAACAAAGAATTTTGATTGCCCGTGCCGTGTATAAAGACCCCGAATTTTTCTTTTTTGACGAAGGAACAAGTGCCTTAGACGTTCAAAATCAGCAAGTTATCTTGGATAATTTACAAGAATTTTATCAAGGTAGAACGGTGGTAGTAGTGGCTCACAGACTAAGTACAATTTACAACGCCGACCAAATTGTAGTGATTGAAGGAGGACAGATTTTAGAGAAAGGCACTCATGATGAATTGATTGCTTTGGAAGGAAGATACTTTGATTTATTGACCACGCAATTGGAGGCAGCAGCGTAATTTCTTCTAACTTCCCGAAAGTAAAAAGAACTTTCGGGAAGTTAAAACCAAATATTTATCTGATAATCAATTAGTTATAATTTTTTAAAACATAAAAAATCATGAAAACTCAACAAATCAATAACAAACTAAGCGATGAAATGAATGATGTCATTCTTGAAGCTCCCAATTTACTCGTGCGTATAGGTGTAGGCGTTACTACTGCCATTTTAGCGTTCTTTTTCTTCGGAACATGGGTGATAAAATACCCTGAAGTCTTGAAAGGAAATGCTACTGTTACTACTAATATCGCTCCTATCAAAGTAGTTGTACCTACGAATGGACGGATGTCACACCTCATTGCTAAGGACGGAATGATGGTGAAAAAAGGTGATATTTTGGCGGAAACCGAAAACACGACCAAGTTGGGCAATATCCCCGTCATGAAGCAATTGATGGTGCAAACCAAAGCATTTTTACTGAATCCACAAGGTAATATTTCATTCCCAAAAGGTGATTTTGTATGGGGCGATTTGCAGGAAAATTTCAATATTTTACAACAAAATTATTTGGATTTAAAGCGTTTGCAAGCTGATAATTTTCAGGCAGTTCAAGTGAGAAATTTGACCACGCAACAGGAGGATTTACGCAAAATTGTGAAATTAAACGAACGCCAAAAGGAATTCAAAAAAGAGGAATTTGAGAATTCAGAACAACGTTTTTTGAAGGACGAAAAGCTCTACAAAGATGGCGTTTATAGCAATGCCGAATACGTGGAACGGAAAAATAAGCACTTAGAAAAACGTAGTGAATTGGAGGAATTTTATAAAGAGACCGTTGATAATGAATTGAAAATCAATAAGTTGAAAGCCATTGCTCAAGAAGTAAGCCATGAATATTCTGTAAAAATGAATCAATACCTTGATAATATTCAGTTGAGTTTGAACAACATCGAAAACAGCCTTCAAAACTGGCAACAGAATTATTTAATTACTGCTCCTGCCGATGGAAAATTGGTTTTCTTAAAAAAACTTACCGAAAATGAATACCTCAAAGAAAACGATGTATTGTTTTCGGTAATGCCTGAAAATGAGAATTTTATTGCCACTGTCGATATCCCCGTGCGAGGCATGGGTAAGGCAAGCGTTGGACAAAAAGTAATCATCAAATTAGACGATTATCCTTATCAAGAATTCGGAATGTTGGAGGGTAAAGTACAGAGTTTAGACCCATCGCTAAACGTAAAGTTTTACCGAGTAATGGTCAGCTTGCCCAAAGGATTGAAGAGTACCTACAAACAAAATTTTACCTTCAAAACCGAGATGATAGGCTCTGCCGAAATCGTTACGGCTGACTTACGATTGATTGAAAGAGTATTTTATGGCTTTAGAAAGTTATTGATGTAAGGTTTTTATATTTCCTTAATTTTTTACTCCGTGTGGGGACACCAGCTACGAGGTGAAATATCAAAAAAGCCTCAAAATCAAATTTGAGGCTTTTTTATATTAGATTCACTTAAAAACAGTAACACTATGAGGAGGACGCTTTGTAGTATTATTCTTGTCTGTATCTAAATTCCATACCAAACTATCATTCAAATACATTTCAGCAACGCAAGTACTTTGATTTACTGTTCTAAGATAAGCTTCGATTACATCTTCTGATTTATCAGGCCATTTGAATAAAATTTTATAAGGTACATCAGCTTGCTTTTTAGTATATAGAGCAGCCGCCGTAGGAGAAAACGAAATATAGTATTTTCCATCAGAGCCAGAAGAGAGATAAGGTTGCCCATTTTGTCCATTTGGTTCAGTAGAATATTCTCGTGTATCGGGCGGATACGAAATCCTAATCTGACTAAGATCCAACTTTTTAGAGTTGTTCGGATTTAATAAGTCAGATGCATTTTGCTTACTCATTACGGAAATATACATTCCTATGTTGTAGTTAACTGGACCTTCTACCTTTTCGCATGAATATGTGCCGAGAACTGCAAATAAAATAAACAGTTTTTTTTTCAATTTGAGTAGCGTTTAAGGTCTAATGTTGTAAACCATTACTTTACGGTTATTAAATGTAAAGTTAGAAGGATTAAACCTACGGTTAAAGGTCGTAATAACTATTTGAAATTTTTAGTGAATATCAACGATTTCTTTAAATATTCCTAATTCAATTTTAATAATAATGACAGAAATCGACAAAATTGCCTACATCCACACTGAACATAAGAAAGTATTAATTTCACTCTCGAAATGCAGGAAAACCGTGAAAACGCCCTAAAATTACGTAAATTTGTATGCTGGAATGATCAATTAAACTTCATATTTAGTAAATAGTTAATATATCACAATCATTTTTAATCATCGCAAATGTCCATTAAATTAACCCAATATAGCAAAGCCGCAGGTTGCGGATGCAAACTTGCCCCCAGCGTTTTAGAGGAAATCCTGAGTGGGTGCAAACAAGACGTTACCTTCAAAAACCTTTTGGTCGGCAACGAAACCAAAGACGATGCCGCCGTGTATGAATTAAATGATGGCAACTGCATCATCAGCACCACAGATTTCTTCACGCCCATTGTAGATGACCCTTATGATTTTGGAAGAATAGCCGCTTGCAATGCCATCAGCGATATTTATGCGATGGGCGGAAAACCTCTCATGGCAATCGCTATTTTGGTATGGCCCGTTGATAAAATCCCTCCTCACGTTGCCCAAGAGGTGATTAAAGGAGCTCAAGAAATTTGTACAAAAGCAGGAATTCCATTGGCAGGAGGACACAGCATTGATAATCAAGAACCCATTTTTGGCTTGGCAGTAACGGGTATGGTCAAGAAAGAAAACATCAAAACTAATAATGCCATTCAAGAAAATGACCTTCTATATTTCACAAAACCGTTGGGAATTGGCGTGTTGAGTACCGCCTTGAAACGTGGATTATTAGACGAATCTCATTACGAAGACATCATAAAATCAACGACTACGCTTAATTCTATCGGTGAAAAATTGGGAACTTTGCCCTTCGTCCACGCCATGACAGACGTAACAGGATTTGGTTTTGCGGGGCATTTGTTAGAAATGCTTAGTGGAAATGATTTATCAGCCATTATTCAAAAAAATGCTTTGCCCATCATCGAAATAGCCAAAGATTTAGCCAAACAATCGTGTTTTCCAGGTGGCACAACTCGCAACCACCAAGCCCAAGCCCCTCACATCGCAGGGATGCAAGGTCCTGACTATATCATCTATTGCGACCCACAAACTTCGGGTGGATTATTGTTCAGCGTAAATCCTGCCAACGAAGCAGAAATGGATGCTTTTCTTCAAGTAGAAAACCAGTTTTTTGCCAAAGTTGGAAAGATTGAGGCGAAGAGAGAGAAGGCAATTGTGTTTGAATAATTGATATCACCTAAGAGTGGTAGAGTCATGTAATATTTATAGAATTTCGCCCCGTAGCGAAAAGTAAAACGAGTCGTAATTTATAAGAAAAAACTGCAAAATTTTCTTATAAATTATGACTCTTTTTATGCCCTAATTTTTAATAATTATCCAAAATTCAGTTTAATTATCGAAAAATGTGATTTTTATGTTACCGTTAATAAAATTTTTACGACCAACCTTCTACAAGGAGTATCTGAAAATCCTATAAAGAGTAAGACCTTATTAAAACAAAATTTAACAATGAAAACCAAACTAATTTTTCTCATAATATTTTGTTGGAGTCAACAAATATTTGCTCAAAGGCAAGATGTTAATACAATGTCTGCCACTGACCAAAGTACCCTTGCGTGTAATATAAAAACCCTTCTGGATAATTACCATGAAGATTTAATCCATAGACACACCGCAACAACTATTCATACGCCTGATAATTTTTTTGTGTGGCATAAATTTTATATTCATAAAGTGGAAAAGTATCTTCACTCTAATTTCAATGCGGGATCTTTTGAAAGTGCTCCTCAACCTTATTGGAATCCATTAAATCCTATTCCAAATGCGTTTTTCAATACGGGGTCAGGCGGAATTCCTGCTTGTGATAGAGCTAATGACGTGCCTGATAATCCCCTGCCTCCGCATGGAGCCCCAGGACATATTCATGAAATTCATACTGCCACCTTTTTGCCATTGCAATTTCAAAATATCAATACCGTGGCAGGTGGTTTGAGTGGTAGATTCAATAATACCTTTAGTGGAATTACCACCAAACAGTTTTATAATAATGTTTTTAATTCTAATACTTATACCTGTCAATTCAATAGTAGAACAGCTCTTACCAATTTTATTGGATCAGGCCCAGGTCATCATGGTAATGTGCATTTAGCCATTGGAGGATGCTTAGGGGGAACTTTTCACCAAGCTCCAGGCTCGACGTTATTCTCAGTTTGGCACTCTTATTTAGACAAAGTTTGGCACGATTGGGAATGTAATTGCAATCAAATAAGTGGTGCAGACCTCTACATTGCTGACCGTGAGAATGACGATGACATGACCTCAACTACGCACAACGGAATAGACATGGGCTATGAACCCAACGAAGCACCAGCTACTTATCCGATGTGGATTAGCGAAGATATCTGGGTGAGAAATCAGCAAGATGGAATTCAATACCAAGAACACGAAAACCCAGAATATGAAACGGGCAAAAAAGTGTATGTTTATGTAAGAGTAAGAAACCGTGGTTGTGCCATATCGTCGGGTAATGAAGAAGTAAAATTATATTGGGGCAAAGCAAATACTGCCTTAGACTGGCCTCTTGCTTGGAACGGCAGTAATACGCTATGTTCCAATCCTTCGGGAGGGCAAATAGGGACAAGTCAAATTGTAACGCCCTTACAACCAGATGGTTATAAAATATATGTTTTTGAATTTACCTTGCCAAAACCAAGTGATTATGCCTGCGTTGGTCAGATAAATCACTTCTGTCTATTAGCCAGAATCACTGATGCCAGCAAAGCTAATGAAGGAATGACTTTTGCAGAAACCAATGATGTTTATGCAAATACCAGAAACAATAATAACATAGCTTGGAAAAATATTTCTATTTTAGATGATGTTCCCAATCAGGCTATGATGATGACTAATATTGCGGTGATTAAGAGTATCACTTCCAGAAATGAGATAACAAAACTCATATTTAAAGTGCCTTTTGTACTACCAAAACACAGAGGCGAAGAAACAAATATTTTAAAATATACCCGAGTAAGTATTAAACTTGACCCTAAATTATACGAGGCTTGGAAGCGTACCAAAACAGAACCCAAGGGAATTAAGGTGGACGAAAAGGGAGTAATGACTATACTTGGAAACAATGTAGAAATTCCGCTTGTATTAAAAGAAAAGGAGAATTATACTTTTCAAATGATGGTACAGAAGCCCAGAAAATTACCTAAATATCTGCCCGAATTGAAATTTGATGTCATGCAAATGGACGGTAAGAGAGTAATTGGTGGGCAACGTTTTGTAATACCTGTGAATAAGTATAAAACGATAAAAGATATGTATAAAAAGTAGTGTGAAATAATCTCAGTGGTAATACCTTTATTTGCCACTGAGATTATATTATTGGCTTAATTCATTCAGACCAAGACATTTTATAACGGAAGTATATACATATTGACGCATCTAAAATTTGATATGATTATTAATTTATAAGTTTTTGATTATCAGTCTGTTGTCAATAGCGATGGATTTAAATTCCCCGCTATTGATAACGGAAACTTCATTTGCATTAATAAGTATATTGTTTCGTTTTATAAAACCGAATCCCTCACTTTATCTTTACTCACTGAAATAATAATTCCAATCATTGCTCCTGTGAAAAGTAGTGAACTTCCCCCCATACTCAATAGTGGTAGGGGTTGCCCCGTTACAGGTCCCAAACCCGTAGCTACTCCCATGTGTACCATGGCCTGAATGACCAGACTGAAGGTTAGACCTGCCGACAATAATCCTCCAAAAGCTCGTCCCGAACTGTCCACTGCCTTCATTCCTCGATACAAAAACCATAGGTAAAGCATCAATACAATCATACCACCAATCATACCCCATTCTTCAATAATGATAGCATAAATAAAGTCTGATTCTGATTCGCTCAAAAAATAGCGTTGTTGACTTTTCCCTGGACCTTTACCCATGATTCCACCGTTGGCGATGGCATAAAAACTTCTGTTTATCTGAAAATCTTCGTTTTGTGCTGCTTTTTTTTTGTCTTTTGTTCCCCAAAAATTTTTCGAAAAATTGACAATACGATTTCGTGCCGTTTCGATACGAGTTCCCTTCCCTGACATCACTAAAATAGCCCCCGAAAATACAATTCCTAAAAAAGCCATCATTAAAAACTTGCTTGGAACACGCCCAATAAACATCAATAAAAAGCAAGTGGCAAAGAGCAAAAGTGATGTAGAGACGTTTGTGAGGGCAATAGCGATACAAATAACAATGATTTTGAAAATCATCGGAATCATATCGGCAAATGTATAATCAAGATGTTGGCGTTTGGCTAACATAAATGCCAGATTGGTAATTAGTGATAATTTGGCAATATCAGAAGGCATAAAAGTCATTCCGCCCACGTGAATCCAACGATTGGCGTGGTTTACTCCTTGCTCAAATCTGAACGCATAGAGCAATAAAAAAACTGAAAACCATACGCCAATATTTGAGAATGCGGTAAGTCGGTGGTAATCTATTCTATGAAAAAACCACATAGCTCCCAAGCCCACACTCATATAGACAATGTGCTTTAAGACCATGAAAACAACAGTTCCGCCCTCTACGGCAAGTCGCCCTGAAGCACTGGAAACCACCACAATACTGATGAGAGAAAGTGCCGCAATCACCGTCCAAATTTGGTAATCACCTTTAAGATTTTCTTTAAGCCAAATATTCATATTGTTATTGTTTAAGCGTGGGCTTCTAACCATTCTTCACCATTTTCATAAATTTCCTTTTTCCAAATCGGAACCACCTGTTTCAGCGTATCAATTAACCAATGGCAAGCCTCAAAAGAAGCCACTCTGTGAGGTGTGGAAACGGCAATTACTACCGCCACATCACCGATTTGTAATACACCTTTGCGATGCACCATTACGATTTTCTCAATTTCCCAACGCTCACGGGCTTGCTGGGCTAACTCTTCCATCTTTTTTACCGCCATCACATCATAGGTTTCAAATTCTAATCTAACGACTTCTTGTGAGTTATTATGATTGCGGACAGTACCAATGAAGACATTAACAGCTCCAGCTCGTTCCGACTGGGCAGCATCTATACAAGCCTGAATATCAATGGGTTGTGCGGATATTTTTATCATTTTTTTAGGGATTATGGGATTTAAGGGGCTTGGGATTATGGGTTTTAGGATTCCCCGAAACCCCATAATCCCTCAAACCCCCAAATCCCTCAACCCCCTACTTTTCCATCTCCACAAAAGAATATTTCACTTTATGTTTTTCGTCTATTTCAAAATCTTCACGCTGGGTTTCTTTCCAAAGTGTCTTATCAATTATTGGAAAAAAAGTATCTCCCTCAAATGCGTGATGTACTTCTGTGAGATAAATTTTATCAACTATAGGCAAAGCTAAACGATAAATTTCTGCTCCGCCAATGACAAAAACTTCTTCATTTTCTATCTTTTTAGCGGCTGAAATGGCATTTTCAAGCGAACTGACCGTGATACATCCCTCTACTTGAAAATCTGTATTCCGAGAAATAATGATGGATGTTCGATTGGGTAAAGGCTTGCCGATGGAGTCAAAAGTCTTGCGTCCCATAATGATACAATGCCCCGTGGTGAGGCGTTTGAATTGCTTCAAATCATTGGGTAAATGCCAAATTAGCTGATTATTATGTCCAATAACACCGTTTTCGGCAACGGCTACGATGAGGGAAAGTTTCATTATTTAAGTAAGGATTTTTGTAAAATTAAAACATTTACTTATTGGAACATCTCGAAAGTGAAAAAAACTTTCGAGATGTGTATTCTTCTATTAATGGCAGGACTCAAAGACGTGCCATGAATAATTGCATACCATAAATTCTTTACTAATACATGAAAAAAATGAATCATAAATCCCTTGACATTTTTACATATTCAATACCATCTTTTACCCAAGCATCAGAAACCACTTTTAACCCAAATTTCTCATAAAATCCACTTACTGAAGTGCGGGCATTACACCAAAGCGTTTTGACGTTCTTTTCGATACATTCTTGGATTAAATATTCCAATAATTTTGCTCCGTAGCCCTTGCCTTGTTCCTCGATTTCAGTGGCAAATTTTCTAAATTGGGCAATATCATCTTCAATAAAAAGTGATACTACTGAAAGCAAAATACTATCTCTAAAAAGCCCAAAATGTAGCCCAGCATCATCATTTGGCAGTTTTACATCCTCAAAAGGTTTACCTGCCCACATCACCCGATGACGAATTTCCCAAGTTTCGGAAGGTTGCATTTGTTTGATTTCGAGCATTTGATTTTCTTATTTGATGGTATCTTTCAATTATAAGTTCAAAAGTAACTCATAGTTCATGACTAAATATTATATTTGTCTCATTAAAATCTCTTTATAAAATATCAGAATTCCTTTCGGCAGTAATGTCCAATTGTGTTTAGTTTTTAAACACATAAAAACGTGTTTTCAATTTTATAAAGAAACCAATGAAATCAATTATAAAAGTAGCCATAATTGGCGGAACGGGTAAATCTGGCAAGTATTTAGTTGCCCAATTAATCAAGCAAGGGTATTCTTGCAAACTTCTCCTTCGGAATCCCGAAATATTTTCTATCAAAAACCCTCTTCTTGAAATCATAAAAGGCGATGTCCAAAATCTGGACGCTATGCGAGCATTAATAGGTGATTGCGATGCTGTTATTAGTGCTTTGGGAATGGGCAAAATGCTCAACTCAACTTCTATTTTCAGTCAATCAACTACTAACATTATTCAGGCAATGACTGAACAAAAAATGAAACGTTACATTGTATTAACAGGGTTGAACGTAGATACTGAATTTGATAAAAAAGGAGTTAAAACCAAATTTGCCACTGAGTGGATGTACACCAATTATCCCCTCACAACGGCGGATAGACAAGCAGAATACGAGCTTTTGAAGGCAAGTAATCTTGACTGGACACTGGTGAGACTACCCTTAATTGAACAAACTGAAGAAAGGTATAAGGTAGTGGTAAGTTTGAAGGATTGCCTTGGAGATAAAATTAGTGCTACCGATTTAGTTGACTTTTTAATCAGTCAATTATCTGATAATCAGTATATTAAACAGTCGCCTTTTTTGTTTAATGATTAAATATAACTTCCCGAAAGTTTTCTCACACAATGGATATTGTTTCGGAAAGTAGTAGTCTTCCAAATATTATGTTCGTTTAATTTTTCATAACGCCTACAAGGTTTTTGAACCCTTGTAGGCGTTAACAAGTTGTATAATATGAGCTTTAATTTGACATACTACCAAAATCAAATTACGAACATCATAATACACTTTGATAAATCATTAAAATTTCGGAAATTTGTGTCTCCTTCCTTTGCTTAAAAATAATCCGCCCATCTTTTCACGTTATTATTTTAAAAGCAATCTCATGAAATCATTGCAAATCATCGTATTTATTGGCCTTTGGGTTATAAGCATTACGGCTTGTTCCGAGAAAAAAGACACACCCCTACCCACAACTCGTGCTACTGCAACACCAACCACCGCAACACCCGTAATTGACCCTATCACACCAAAACCAACGGTATCATTTTTCAACGACCCTGTAATGAAAAAAGCTAATCTGGTTTCGCTCAGTTTTGCCGACGACCAGACTCTTTTTGCCTTTGGAAATGATGATTCAAAAGGTTATCTTTTCAAAAGTGTAGATTTAGGAAAAACTTGGTCGGAAGTGAGTATCAATGGCACAAATCCTATGATGCGTTCTGTCAATTTTAAGGATGAAAAGATTGGCGTTTTGAGTGGGAGAAATGTCTTGGGAACTACCGACGGCGGAGTAACTTGGCAAGCCATTTCCAGACCTACCGATGCTACCCAAGCAAGTTATCCCAAAAACCAAGAAGGCTTTGTATTGAAGCAATTTTATGATAATTTTCACAGTAGAGAATATACTGAATTGCACTATGTAAATACGTCCAATTTAGCCCAAACAAGATATGAAACCCTTTTTGGCTACATGAGTGATGTGCATTTTTTGAAAGAAAAAACAGGAATGTTAGTAGGAAATTATGGCTTGATTTACGTCATAAATATAAATTCTGACGGCACCTATGATTATATAGACCCTGTTCGTCCCGTTACAGAAAGTTTGCTTTCAGTGTTCTTGGTGAATAATAAAAAAGCTTTTGTGGGGGGAAAAAATAGCACATTTTTGAAGACGATTGACGGTGGTGAAAACTGGACAATTCTGAAAACTGGAATTACAGGAAATGTAGTGAAATTAGCTTTCCAAAATGAAAATTTAGGCTATTCCATTATCGGAAATGAAGGCAAAACTTTACTCTACAAAATAGAAGATTCAGGAGCAAAATGGACAAAAATCGAAACACCAGATACGGCAATTTTTAATGATTTAAGAATAAATTCTCAGGGCAAAGCTATTGCTGTGGGGAAGTCTGGGGCGGTTTATTTGTTTTAACGTAGTATGGGACTTACGCAGCCCGAATCCGTTCCGTGAAGCGGAGTCCAATACACGGAACAGATTTTCGTGCTACATTACTTATTTAGGCATCAAAACCGTGTCAATCACGTGAATAACGCCATTATTGGCTTTTAAATCCGTGGCTGTTACGGTTGATTTTCCACCTTTTGCGTCCATCAAAACTACTTTCCCTTCTTGAATAGAGACAGTCAATGTACCTCCGCCCACGGTTGGCAAACTTGCTTTTCCACTACCAGCCTCAATAGCTGCCATTACGGCAGCAGCATCTAAATTCCCTGAAACCACATGATAGGTCAAAATATTTCCTAACATTGCCATGTTCTCGGGTTTTAATAAGTTATCCACCGTACCAGCAGGTAATTTATCAAATGCGACATTGGTGGGAGCAAAAACAGTAAAGGGCCCTGATCCTTTCAAGGTTTCTACTAATCGTGCCGCCTTCACAGCCGCTACAAGGGTAGTATGGTCTTTCGATCCTGCTGCTACGTCCACTACATCTCCGTTACTTTGTGCCATCACATTTATGGCAAAAAAACTTGCTGCTAATAACAACAATACTGCTTTCATCTTTTTCATAAATCTTCAATTTAGGAATGAGTTAATAATTAATTTGTGTCAGTAAACTTGACTATTACAGAACAGCGTATATCAATAATTGTTTCATTTTTAGGAATAACATAATTGGGTGATGCTCATTTTTGAGCTTGCATTTCATAGGCTAGTTCTCCCTATGGCTATAATTTTTTAAAATAGATTTATAGGGTAAATTGAGTAAACGGTCAAACCAATCTTCTATATAACCTAATGATGTGAAGGAATGCAAATAAAAAAACCTTCGAACACGGAAATATTGTACCGCATTGAAAGGCTTTGTAAAAAATTAATTATCTGATAATCAGAAATTTAAATAAAATTAATTTGAATAAACAATAGGGTTTAAAGGTGTGTTAATCACTTTCCCAATTTCTGCCCCCGGACACCATACTTCCCAATCTTTGCGTTGATTTTCGTTTTCAGGTTCTTGCAAAATCATGTTGCTATCCATAAAAATAACCGTCATAACTTTGCGTATTTCTGGAGTTTTGTTGGGTCCTGCACGGTGAAAAACCCAGCCCGAATGAAAGCTGACCTCGCCTAAATCAAAGGGTTCGATGACGTGTTTGAAATCTGTAACCCTCAATTTTTGTTGGATAACATTTTCGCTCTCATCACTAATCGAAAGTTCTCTTCCTTGCACGATTTTATGACTGCCCGCACTGAATTCTAAGGGTCCCATTTCCAAAGGGATTTGTTGTAAGGGAATCCATGCTGTGATGGTTTTATCACTGGCAAGGGGCCAATAATACTGGTCGGCGTGCCAAGGCGTTATGCCACCACCACTTTCTTTGAAAAGAGCTTGGTCGTGGTATATTCTCACGCCTTCGGTTTTCATCAAATCTGCGGCTATTTTTCCTAAGCGTTTACTAAAAACAAACTGTTTGCAAGTTTCGTCTTCTCGCCATAGATTAAAGATTTGTAAAAATGCCTTTCCATAAGTATCTCTTTGGTCGAGCGGCTTATCTTGAGCATTTAACTCTGCCACCTTTTGGCTAATTGCCTTGCCATAATGAGCTAAGGTATTGGTATCAAACACATTTTTGAGTTTGATATATCTATTTTCTTGAAAGAAATCTATGGCTTCTTGGGGTAAATCGTAGTGTTGATTGAGTAAATCGTTCATGGAGTAAGCTGTTGTTGGTAATAATTGCTCATATACAATAAAATGAAAAATACTTAAAATTATACTTATCACGTATTTATGTTTTTACGATACAAATTTCCGAATTTTTACCTTACTTCATATTGACGATTTTTGCTAAAAATGGTCTTATTTTATCAATCGTTAATTACTCTGTATTTACATTCTGCTTTCGTAATTTTCTCAGAAAGTGTGGCTTTTGAGGCCTCTTTATACTTCATATTGCCGTCACTTTTGGGGGCTTACAAATCTCCGTGTTTAATCAGAAGTACATCATTTCCAATAATCCAATTCAAATCCTTGCTATCTTCGCAAATAAATTAAAACTTAACCCTTCATGTTCAAAAAAATAGCCCTTTTTCTCGGTATTGCTGTTTCATTTACCTCTTGCGTAGGCGTGTATGTACCTTCCACAAACACGGGTTCGTCCACGCCCAGACCTACTGCTTCACCTGTACAAACCAAAGTTGCCAATAATTTTCCCGAAGGTTTTGATGGACCTTCTAAAAGCCGCTACGAAGGGGGCAATATTACTGTTTTCTCTGGACAATGGTATTTGGACAATGCAATGATTGGGGGGGCTGAAAATGACCAGAAAAATGGAGCAAAATCGGTCAGAATGAAGGAAACAGCAAAATTGACCATGAATT
>JANPIG010000493.1:0-4875 GCA_031424875.1 Cytophagales bacterium | reverse complement strand
GTATTTTGGTAATTACTGAAGGTGTATTTGGAATGTCAGGCAAAGTGGGCGCATTAGATCAAATTGTGAAGATGAAAGAAGATTTTAACTTCCGTATTTTGGTGGATGATGCTCACGGATTTGGGACAATGGGAGCCAATGGTCGTGGTGTGCATGAAGAATTGAATTGCATGGATGGCATTGACTTATATTTCTCAACTTTTGCCAAATCAATGGCTTCTATTGGAGCATTCATTGCAGCTGATAAAGAGATTGTAATGTTTTTGAAATATAATATGCGTTCACATATTTATGCCAAATCATTACCAATGCCTTTTGTAATTGGTGGAATGAAGCGTTTGGAATTAATCAAAAAGCATCCAGAATTCCGTGAGAAGCTGTGGGAGAATGTTCGTGCTTTGCAGACAGGATTGAAAGCAAGAGGATTTGATATTGGTTCAACAGCCTCATGTGTAACCCCTGTTTTCTTGCATGGTGATTATGAATTAACCCACGTTGTAGGGCTTGTTCAGGATATGCGTGAAAATATGGGGGTGTTCTGTTCGATAGTAACTTACCCCGTTGTGCCAAAGGGGCAAATTATGTTGAGAATCATTCCTACGGCAGTTCATACGCTCGAAGATGTAGAATATACGATGGATTGTTTTCAAGAAGTTCAGAGAAAGTTGAAAGATGGCGTTTATCGTCAATTAGCAGAGGAGTTTATCGCCAAACAGGTCGAAATGGCATAATTTTCATACTTTTTTTCACTTTTTTGTCTCTTTTTTATTATTTGGATTTGTAAGGTGTAATAAATTAGCTATATTTCGACACAAATATTACGTTGTGGTCTTACAAATAGGCTTTTTAACTAATTTATTCAACCTAAAATCCAGATTCTATTATGAACAGATTTGCAGAAGTACGTGATTTGATAATGTCCTTAGAAGGAGATTTCGACAAGTTTTATGACAAAGGCAATGCAGCCGCAGGAACTCGTGTGAGAGGTGGAATGCAAGCTTTGAAAACTTTGGCCCAAGACATTCGTTCACAAGTACAGGAAATGAAAAACAGTGCTAAGTAATCCTTAACACTTTTCAAATAAAAAAGGCTCAGAAATAGTTCTGAGCCTTTTTTGTTTGTTTTAAAAAAGGCTCAGAGTGGCAGAGGCACAGAGAGGCAAAGGTACAAATACACCGTGGAATAAAGGAGCATGGTGCGGATAACCCATGTAGCTTAGGGCCTTTGCTTCTTTGTGCCTTTGCTCCTTTGCCCCTCTGTGCCTAAATAAATTCAAAACTCTTCCTTGTTCATAATAACTGCCATGCCTTCGGTGGTCTTTTTCCCCGTTGAAACATCAAAGATTTCTGTTGTTATTTCAGCCGTGTGTTTGTCTGAATTAATTGACATTATAGTAAAAACGGCTTCATATTCAGTATCAACAAACATGGGACGTTTATATTCTGAAACTTGTTTTAAATAAACACTACCAAAACCAGGGAATTCTGTACCCATGATTTTAGAGAAAACACTTGAAGCCAAAGCTCCATGAATTATTGGGCGTTTAAAGGCTGTAGTAGCCGCAAAATCAGCATCTAAATGCAACGGATTGTTATCGCCTGAAACTTGGGCAAAAAGAGTTACATCATTTTGTGAAAACGAAAATTTATGTCGATAAACCGTATTTAATGAAATCATAATTTATAAAGGAAATAAAATAGTAATTTTTTAGTGCTTTATTATTTTGTAAATTTGGTGATAAAGTTACAAAGTATGATGCGTGAGATATGGATTTTACTAAATAAATCTTAAGTTTCAAATCCTTAAATTCATTGCTCAAAGCTTAAAGCTAATAAAATATGAAATTCAACGAAATAATTGAGAAATACAAGGATTATTATATCATTGATGGATTGATGTATTTTTCTTTCATCATAGTGCTGATAATTCTGTTTGTATTTTTTGGATGAACCCCTAAATAATGCGTATATATTTTATCATGAATCCGAAGTCGGGGACTACTACTACCGCCCAAAAAAATAAAATTAAACTTTTGGTTTCAAAATTGTCAGATGCTCAACTGTTATTTACGGAGTATCCTGGACATGGTACAGAAATCGCCCAGAAAGCGGTAATAGAAGGCATTGAGAAAGTTATTGCCATTGGTGGAGATGGAACAGTAAACGAAGTAGCTCGTGGATTGATGGGCTCAGAAACGGCTTTAGGGATTGTTCCCATAGGTTCGGGTAATGGGCTGGCTCGACACTTAAAAATTCCTCTTAAAATAGATAAAGCTATTCAATTTGCGGTAAATAATTCCAGTAATTTGATGGACGTATGCTTTTTGAACGAAATCCCTTTTTTTTGTACCGCTGGCGTTGGTTTTGATGCTGTGGTAGCTCATGAGTTTGCCAAACAAGATTCAAGAGGATTGAAAACTTATGCACGAATGGCCTTGAAATCATTCAGAACTTATAAATGTGATAGATATTTATTGGATAATCAAGAAGATAAAACTGCCTTTGCCATCACCTTTGCCAATGCTACTCAATACGGAAATAATGCTTTAATTTCACCCAAATCCAAGATTGATGACGGGCAGATAGAAATGGTGATTTTGAAGCCTTTCCCTTTTGGAGCTGCTCCGATTATTGGCGTAAGGTTATTCAGAGGCACTTTGCCTAATTCAAGATATATTGAAATGAAATCGGGCAATTGTTTTAGCCTAAAATCGTCAAAAGATTTCGTAATTCATTTTGATGGCGAACCTATGACCCTGAATACCAATGAATTAGAAATAAAAATTAAACAAAAATATTTAAAAGTAATTGGTTATGTCTAAAAATAAGAAAATTCCTGTTGGTGTGATGTATTCCACCAATCCAGATTTTGTATTTGATTTTAACGAAGAAATCATTGAAACCTTACCTAATGAAAAGCAAAATTTGAAAGTTCTATTGGATAAAAAAGCTCGTGCGGGAAAGCAAGTTACGCTTATTACGGGTTTTGTGGGTTCGGATGAAGATTTAGAAATACTCTCCAAAAAACTTAAAAACCTTTGCGGTTGTGGTGGTTCGTTAAAAGATGCAGAAATTTTATTACAAGGAGATTTTAGAGAAAAAGCAATGACATGGCTTTTGGGTCAAAATTATAAAGTTAAAAAAGTTGGGGGATGAGAGTTTAGCATTTATATAAGTACTTGGTATTCAATTTTTTATTTAAAAACTATATCCTATTATTATATTATTTTTGTTTATAAGAAAACCATTAAATCCTAAAATTTATAGCTTAAATATTCAATGAATGGAAAAACACTTAAAGAGTTCTGATTTTATTAAAGATATTGTAATTGGAATGTCAGACGGTTTAACAGTACCTTTTGCCTTAGCGGCAGGGCTTTCGGGTGCAGTTTCAAATACTAATATTATTACAACGGCTGGCATTGCAGAAATTGTTGCAGGCTCAATTGCGATGGGATTAGGAGGATTCTTGGCAGGACAAACCGAAGTTGAACATTATGATGCTGAACTTAATCGTGAATATGAAGAGGTTGAACTTTTTCCTGAAAAAGAAAAAGAGGAGGTTAAGGAAGTTTTTGCAGATTATGGTTTAGATGAAAATACGCAAAATTTAATTGTAGAGGCTCTTTCTAAGGATAAACATAAATGGGTGGACTTTATGATGAAATTTGAATTAGGTTTAGAAAAACCTGATATTAATCGAGCCAGAAACTCAGCATTGACCATTGGATCTTCTTATATTGTAGGCGGTATTTTACCACTTTCTCCTTATTTTTTTGTTTCAGATGCTCACGAAGGGTTGAAGATTTCTGCTATTTTAACTTTGATTACATTATTCGTTTTCGGGTTTTTCAAAAGTAAAGTTACAGACCAAAATCCTTGGACAGGTGCTTTGAAGGTAATGCTGATTGGTGCCGCCGCCGCAGGAGCAGCATTTTATGTAGCAAAGCTGTTTAGTTAATAAATAAAAATTTGAAAATAATGATTACAAAAGCTACTAAAGAAAATATTCCAGAGATAAATCATTTAGTAAATTCAGCGTATCGGGGAGAGACCTCCAAAAAGGGTTGGACTACAGAGGAACATCTTTTGGATGGGATTAGAACAGACGAAGCAGGCTTGGAACAAACATTTGATAATGAGTCTGTTACCGTTTTAAAATTTACTGAAAATGGTAAAATAATTGGGGTTGTTTCCTTAGAAAACCAAGTAAATAAATTGTATTTGGGAATGTTAACTGTTTCGCCAGATTTACAAGGTGGAGGTATTGGAAAACAATTATTGAAAGCTGCTGAGACATTTGCTCATGAAGAAAATATTCCTAAAATTGTAATGACAGTAATTTCCATCAGGACAGAGTTAATCGCTTGGTACGAGCGTCATGGTTATGTACAAACGGGTGAAACAAAGCCTTTTCCAATGAATAACCCAAATTTTGGGATGCCCAAACAGTTTCTGGAGTTTGTTGTGTTGGAGAAAGTTATGTAGCACGGAAATATGTTCCGTGCAGCTTAGTCCGATGCACAGAACATATTCCCGTGCTACAATTAATACCCAACCGCTGTATCGTCTGCTCTTACATCTGCACCGCCTTCATAAGTGCCATCTGGCAAGACTAAAATGCAGTCCATTCTACCAATAGTATTCTTTTGAGCATCAATTTTATAGCCTCTTTCTCTCATTCTGATTAACGTTTTTTCCGTAAAACCGCCTTCTTCAAAAGTCGTTCTGTCAGGTAGCCATTGGTGGTGAAAACGCAAGGCATCAACAGCTTGTTGCATCGTCATACCGTGTTCAGCTACGTTCAAGAAAACTTGAAAAACGGAGGTAATAATTGTAGACCCCCCTGGCGTACCTAAAATCATTTTCAATTTTC
>JANPIG010000492.1:0-9160 GCA_031424875.1 Cytophagales bacterium | reverse complement strand
CAGTATATTCAACACGCTATTAAGCGAGAAAAAGAGATTAAATTAATGATGAGGGACAAGAAAGAAGCGTTGATAAATGAACATAATCCAGATTGGGATTTCATTATTCCTTAAAATAGAAAGGAGAGATTTAAAGAAATTTTTCAAGAATATGAGAACTAAGATAAATTTTATAAATCAAACCAAGCCTCATTGTCATCCTGTTGAGGAACTAACTCCGAATATCTAAAAAATAGACTTTTGGGCATTCGGGGTTAGTTCCTTACAGGATGACAATGAAACTTGATTCCTAAAAAATAACTCATAAATCTTGATAGTTTTGCAATTTATAACTCATTAAAAATAAGTATATTACGAATATTTTCCCCTTATATCTCAACAAATAAATCTTAACATCCCATGAATCAGAACAGGCGTGAATTTGTAAAAAATACTTCTCTCCTCACCGCAGGAGGATTGTTGGTTTCTCCGTTTTTTTCGGAGGCTTCAAGACTTAATAGTAGCGTGGACGATACCATCAAAATTGCCCTTATTGGTTGCGGTGGACGTGGTACGGGTGCTATCGTACAGGCACTCAGCACCAAACAAAACGTAAAATTAGTGGCAATGGCTGATGCTTTCAAAGATAGGTTAGATACTTGTTATGAAAACATTACCAGTGATGAACAAGCAGCTTTGAAATCTAAAATTGACGTAAAACCTGAGCATAAATTCACGGGTTTTGATGCTTATATGAAGGCAATTCCTTTGGCGGATGTGGTGATTTTGACAACTCCTCCAGGCTTCCGTCCGATTCATTTTGAGGCGGCGGTGAATGCTGGAAAACATATTTTTATGGAAAAACCCGTTGCCACTGACCCAGCAGGAATTCAACGGGTTTTGGTGGCTGCCGAAAAAGCAAAAGCCAAGAAATTGAACGTGGTGGTGGGTTTACAGAGACATTACCAAACCTCTTACCGTGAAGTGATGAAACGCCTTCAAGATGGTATGGTGGGCGATGTAGTGTCGGCTTCGGCTTGGTGGAATAATGATGGAGTTTGGACAAGACCACGAACAGCCAGTATGACCGAAATGGAATATCAAATGCGAAATTGGTATTATTTCAACTGGATTTGTGGCGACCATATTACTGAACAACACATTCACAATCTTGACGTAATCAACTGGGCGAAAGGAGCTTATCCCGTGAAAGCTCGTGGTACGGGTGGGCGTGAAACTCGTGTGGGCAAAGACACAGGCGAGATTTTTGACCATCATATTGTAGAATTTGAATACGCCGATGGTACGATTTTGAATTCACAATGTCGCCACCAAAAAGGCACTTGGGCGAAGGTGGACGAAATGGTGATTGGCACAAAAGGAAAAATTATGTTTGATGCCGCCCACATTACGGATTATAAAGGCAAAACGCTTTTCAAACATGATGCTTCCAAAGATCCAAATCCGTATCAGACCGAACACGATGAGCTTTTTGCGGCTATCGCCAAAGGAGAATATAAATTTGCTGATGCTGAAAACGGAGCAAAATCAACCATGACATCCATTCTGGGTAGATTAGCCACATATTCTGGGCAAGTAGTTGAGTGGGATAAAGCCATCAATTCGGGCATGAGTATTATGCCAAAAACCTTTGCTTGGGATGCCGATATGCCTTTGAAACCAGATGCAAACGGCAATTATCCAGTAGCAATTCCTGGGAAAACGAAGTATTTTTCTTAGGGTTTAATTTATCAAATTTTAGACAAAACAAGAGCCACATAAATTTATGTGGCTCTTGTTTTTAATGCTATTTACTATGAAATTCTCCCTTGAATTTTAAGCTCTTCTGGCTTGGTCAATTGAATCAGTAAAGAATGTATTTCTTCTGGAATTTTATCCATTGCTTCAATCAATTCACTATTTGAAAATGATACTTTATAATCTTGCTGAATCCATTGTCTAATAGTCTTCAATAACTCTCTGCCATCACACATTTCTATTTTATCAATTGCCCAACTATTTTCAAACTCTGTAACAATGGAGGTTGTTTTTTGAGAGAGTTGAGAAGTTTGAATACCAATTGTTTTAAATAATTCCCCCGTAAATTCAGGTATTGATTGATTTAAAGGCTTTTCTTTTAAGGATTTAAGAATTTCGGTAATGCGTTTTGCATTTACTAAGGAATCATTGATAAATAATTCACTAATGAAATTCTCTTGAATTTTATCTTTTTGTAATTCTACAAAACTGAGAATTTTATCATTGAAACTCTCAGCTTTCCATTGACTTAACAAATCTCCATCTTTGATTTTCTTAGCAACAATATTTTTAATAGCCTTTTCATCAATCAGATAGTTCTCAATTTGTCTTTTGCTCAAATAATGTAGTCTTTTAGGGTTTTTCGAGAAGAATTTATTTCTTATGTCTTCAATCGTATCATTAGCCGTTTCGTCTTTATCTAATACCATCAAAAGTGGAGCATTTATGAACTCTTCTTTATTAAGAATATCAATCAAATTAGCCAACTTATACCGATTTCCTTTTCCCCCCATCGCAATAAAAGCCATTGAAAATGAGTTTATTTGAGCCTGCAAGTTCGCTTTTTCTGCAAATGCCAAAATGAAATCTTTATCACTTGGACCTTCCGTAAATACATAAACTGAGGGTTTTTGAGTGTAAGCTAGTGTATCAATTTCATAGCCCAATTGCTGGACAGTTTCTAATAATTTATTCTTATCCTCTACTTTTGAAACAATGATTCCCTTTTGGTCTATTTCATTTTTCAACGAAAATACTTTATCTAAACCCACTTCTTGAATCAGAACCAGACTATGAGTAGTGATAATAAATTGAGTATCAACAGAAAGTAGTTGAATATATTTAACAAATTCTTTTATCAAACTTGGGTGCATATGTACTTCTGGCTCGTCCATTAGCACAATACTTGGTTTCAATAGTAGTATTGTAGAAAGCATCAAAACCAAAGTTTGCATTCCTTGCCCTACATTATTGATGTCATAAGTAACGTTTTCTGTTGTTCCATTTTTACGAAGTTTTTCATGAAGAATCAGCTCAAATTGACCTGAAAACTCGTTATTGATAACATCTACATCATTGAGTTCTATAAATACTTCAAGTAAGCGTTCTTTGAAATCTTTAAAACTTTTAGGCTCCTTTACTTTTAAAGCATAAAGTAGTCCTCTTACATTTATATAATTATCTACATTTTTTTCATCTATTTGATCTAATGGAATAAACTGCTCTGAGTCTAATATTTTTCCTTTTGAGTCAAGGTAGAGAGGAGATTTATAAACGTTAGAAAAGTCTGTATTTGCAATAAAAGATTGAGTATTTTGTAGAACTACAATTTCATGTTCAGAAATAGAATTTGTTTTAAGGAGTTTTGAAAACAAATGCCAATCTATCTCTGCATTTGAAAATACAGTTGCTTGCCGCTTGTTAATAAAGGAAGAGCTCTGCTGTAAAACTACGGGTAATGGAAAACTGGCAATTTGTTTAGATAAGTTATCAAAATCAGTGGAATCTGAGGATTTAGACCACATTCTTCCCCAACTAATCGTCAAATAGGATTTCCATTGTTCTTCAGTGAATAAAACATCGCCCTCAATTATAATACTTCCGTCCTTTATCAAATAATTCAAATCTCTTGGCGTAACCTCTTCCGTTTTAAAAAGCCGTTGAATTGCATTTAAAATACTTGTCTTACCCGCATTATTTGCCCCTACCAGAACGTTGATGTCTTGATTAAAAGTAATGGTAGGATCTGGTAAAGCACTTATTTTCCTAAAATTGGTTAGCTTTAAATTCAATAATTTCATGTATTTTTTTCGATATGAAACATAATCTATAATTTTCTTTAAGTTACGAAACTTTGCTGTTCTGAGTTTCACTGCTCACCCCGATTTGGAATCGGGTGTGGATTGGTAAAGCGACTGTATCGCAATTTGTACCCCTAAACCAAAACCTCCTTCCCCACCAACAAAATCTCTTCCACAAAATCCCGTGAATTGCTTAGTCTTGGCACTTTGTGTTGTCCACCCAGTTTCCCTCGATTTCGCATCCAGGCGTAGAAGGTTTCTTTGGGTACCACGTTTACTTTGGGGGCTTTCAATACCATATCTTTGTAGCGTTTGGCATCGTAATCTGAATTGTTTTCTCGGAGGGTGTTATCCAAAACCTCATTGAAAACTTCTTGATTATCAGGTTCTTGGGAGAATTCTATGATCCATTCGTGGCAACCTTGCTGACGGTTGTTCATATACACGGGGGCGGCAGTGTAGTCGGTCAAGATTGCTCCCGTTGCCTCGCAGGCACGGGTAATGGCTTGCTCGGCATTTTCGATGATGAGTTCTTCGCCAAAGGCATTGATGAAGTGTTTTGTTCGCCCCGAA
Organism: Cytophagales bacterium; assembly: GCA_031424875.1. Classification (GTDB taxonomy): domain Bacteria; phylum Bacteroidota; class Bacteroidia; order Cytophagales; family Spirosomataceae; genus Arcicella. The sequence goes on along the minus strand of JANPIG010000492.1, from coordinate 4,769 downwards.
ATCTTGATTCGGTACGGATATTTTGAAGTAAATTTTACAGTATCACCAATTTTATAACGCCACAAACCAGCATTAGTTGAGATGATTATGGCGTAATTTTTATTCAATTCAACTTCGCCCAAAGTCAGAGTTTTGGGTTTTTCATTCTCAATTTCTTCCATCGGAATAAACTCGTAGAAAATCCCATAGTCCAGCATCAACAGCATTTCATCAGGGCGAGTGATGTCGTCCTGCACCCCAAAAAAGCCTTCTGAAGCATTATAAATTTCAAGATAATTAACTGATTTTGAGGGGAATATATTAGAACTGAACATTTCACGGTAGGGCTGAAACGCCACTGCCCCATGAATAAAAAACTCGAAATTGGGCCAAACCTCCAAGATATTTTCTTTACCTGTGATTTCTAAAATTCTGTCAATCAAGACTAAAGTCCAAGTGGGTACGCCCAAGATAGAGGTTACGTTTTCTTGAGAGGTAATTTCCGCCATTTTCTGAATTTTCTCCTCCCACACATCCATAAGAGCAACGTCCAATGAAGGCGTGCGAATCAGTTGAGCCCAAATGGGCAAATTCTTCATCACAACTGCCGATACATCGCCCATTACAGTTCTCGAATTGAGTTCATTAGAATGCAAACTACCGCCAATGGAAAGTCCCTTGCCCGAGAAAACTTCGGTATCGGGTTTGTTCTCCACCAAAAGCGTCATCATGTCTTTGCCACCCATGAAATGACAGTCGTCGAGGGCTTCTTTCGAGACAGGAATAAACTTGCTTCGGGCGTTGGTCGTACCAGAAGATTTGGAGAAAAATTGAATATCGGAATGCCAAAGAATATTCTGTTCGCCCCGCATCATGCGTTCGATGTATGGAAAGATGTCTTCGTAAGTAGAGATGGGGACTCGCTCTTGAAAATCTTTGATAGAGCTAATGGACTGATAATGAAAGATTTGTCCCCACTCTGTAAACATTGCCGCCTTAATTAAATTCCAAAATACTTCTTCCTGCGTTTCCATGGGTCGTTCCATAAACGACTGGATGCGGGGCAAGCGTCTTTTCATTAACCAAGCGATAGTTTCATTGAGGATAGCCATTTTCAGGGGTTTAGGTTTTGATAAGTTGGGGGATTAAGGTTAAATTTTTCTTAATCCCTTTATTACAAACTTAATGGAATTTGTTGAATGTAGCAAGCGGTAAAGTGCTGGATATTATTTGAGTTCATAAAAAAGCGTACAAAGTTTTACCTATAAAAACTTTGCACGCTTTTGAGAATTTGCTTATCTTTTCTACCATTTTATAATCTTAAGAACTGCCTGTTTATTGTTCTTAAAAACTCTCAAAAAATATGTGCCAGCTTTCATTGTACTGATATTTAATTCTTCTTGCTCAGTTTTTATTTGTCTTTGCAGAATGCTGATTCCAGTAATATCAATCAATTCAATATCAGCTTTCTTACCGTCGGAATTGATATAAATAATATCGCTGCTTGGGTTAGGGAATAATTTTATTTGCATTTCTTCCAAAACTTCATTAGCTGTGATGAGTTCTAAACTTAATACAGAAGGCTCAATCACTGAACCTTTGCCACAATATTCACTTGTAACATTAAATAATTTGAGTTTTGTGGGAGTAGTCGGATTTAACACTAATTCATAAATTTGTTTCAGACTACTGTATGTTTTAGCACTAACTTCATCAGTCCCAATACTGAAATTATACGGTGGTGTTCCTGTAAATTTGACATTTATTTTGACGGGCTTACCTTCTGAAAAGTAATAGCTGGCGGTATCAAAACGAGCTGTTGCTCCTAAAAGAACTGAATTGCCCGTTTGGCTGGTTGTTGAAGTTGCATCTTTGTCAGAAGCCACCACTCTAAATAAATAATTATCCCCTAATGGCGTAGCTATTGGGATTGTGGCAGTCAATGGGCTTTTTGTGCCTTCTGTTTTTATGTCTTTGAAGTTTTTCCCTTGGGCATCCGACATCTGTACGGTGAAAACATTTGTAGCACTAAAAGTGCCTTTTGTTGTGAATGGAATGTTAACATTTGAGCCTGTACATAAAGCAAAAAAATAAAAATTTTGTGCATCAAAATTTACCTGTTTATCCGAGGCTGGGTTTACTTCCACTGTGGCACTACCCGAAAATTTACCGATGCCACATTGATTCTTGATTGAATTTAAGGTGTATGTAGTAGTCGTTTTTGGAGTTACTGGGATGAAAAATTTAACGCCAGAAATGGTGGAGATTTTTCCAACAGTCTTGTCATTTAGTTCATATTCCAATTCTTCGACAACTAACTCTTTTGACGTAAGTGTCAGAAATGCTCTATCATTCAGATTTATTGTAGCCCCGCCCGAGAGTGTTACCTCAGGCAATCCTGAAACTGATATAAAAGCAAAGTCGGTGGTAATTACTGGATTGGTTGATTTTATCCTTAATCTATATGACCCTTTCGTTAAGTCATTGGGTAATTTCAAACTGAAATTATCAATTACACTTGTATTGCCTATTTCCCTAATAGAAGTGGTATCACCCGCTTTATAGATGTATGTCTTGAAAATATTGTCTTTCTCAAAATCACCAAAGCTTATCAAATTGATTGCTATGTCTGAATTTGGACAGAAAGTATTGTTATTAATATTTTTTAGCGAGGCCCTTATAGACGGTTTTACAATAATTTTTACACTTCCAGATACTTTGTTATATCCGCAAACTGAATTTACACTTTTGACCGTATAAGTAGTAGTTTTTTGAGGAGTCATGTTAATCCCACTTGAAGAATTAATAGAATTACCTATCCCATAGTAAAATCTATTAAAATTATCTTTCAATACATAAATGGCATTTTCATTAATTTTTTGCAAATAAACAGGCGTAGAAGTTCCTCCAATAACGGTTGTTTCTGAAAGTAAATTTGTTGGGTTTAAACTCAATATTGCTTCATCAAGGCTACTACCCGTATTGAAAGGGAAGGTATTAGATTTAATCTTGAAAGCGTCTTCTGATACAACTCTTATTCGATAAGAGCCACCCTTATATTTATCGGGCAAAATCATGGAAAAGGTACTCCCTTTTTGCCCAGTTGCTAAGTTTACATAGTTGGTATCATTGGTTGAACTTATCTGTACTGCGTAAGAAATATCGGCTGCTTTTGGATTACTAAAATAAACCGATATAGCTAAATTTAATGGAAAACATAGAAGATTTATGTTATTAGACATTTCTGATGTTATGCCGATTTGATAAGCCGAACTTTCAATTTTAATCTTTGGGCTGAATGAACTAATTGACCCAGCTCCACAAGAATTTGAAACAGATTTTAACTCAAATATTCCCGTTGGAAGGTTGTTTCTTTCAAAATAATTTTCACTATTTTCGTTTCCAAAAGAACTCCCTTCTTTACCGAATATTTTCTTGGTATTATCACTAAAAATAGCTTCAAAAGGAGCTCCACCCGTAATACTCAAACTTGATGATAATTTTTCTCCACCATTTAAAAGACTATACGAAGTGCTTAAAGAACCAACTGGTTTAGTTTTAACAAACACATATAAATAATTGCTATATGTAAGCGGGTTGGTCGAATAAGCCCTTATTTTATAATTTCCCGCATAACTGATTTCTGGCAATGTCAATTCCCCCGATTTTTCTTTGGTTGTCAAAAACGTGGTAGCTTGGGTATTACCTTGTAAAACAATCTCAAATTTCCATTCATTACTACTATCAAAAGTGCCTTCAGGATTAATATCAAACTTGATTTTTTCTCCGTTACAATAAGTGGGTTTATTGATAAGATTTGTGCTTTTCAGCGTGATAAAATTTGAGGCACTCGTGGTGATATTAACATTTTGAACATAATTATTAGTAATCGTTCCAGTCCCACATTCATTAGAAATAGTTTTTAAACTATATGCCGTAGTTTTGGGGGTGTATATTTCAATGGGGACGTTTTCATTAGAGCCAAAATCATTCAGAGGATTATAAAGAAATATATTTCCATTACTCAATTCTGTAATCAAACTACCACCTCCTTTTGCACTGATATATAAGTTGCTGACCGATGGTTGTGCAAAATTTTGAGTAGCACTATTAAAGAAACTACCACGAGGTTTTTCAAGCGTTTTTAAAGCATTTGAATAGAATTGATCAAAAGTTTCATTGCTATAAACATTGAGTGTATTGTTTACCAGTACCGCTAAACCAACTGTTCTATAACCTAATTTGTCTTCAATACCAGAAGGAACTACAAATTCTAAAAAATTACCATCAACCAAAGTAGCATTGACATCCATTGTTCCAATTGTAGTGATAGCTGATTTCATCCTTATTCCATATTTATCATTAGGATTGAGGGCATAATTAGCTTTAATTCTGACTCTTGCCTTTGCCTCTGCACAGTATTTAATATTGGGAATAGAATCTATTTTCACACCAGGTTTTACGGTGATAGTCATTTTGTTTTTCCCTGCTCCCAGTCCGCATCCCGAAGAAAAGGACTCTACAAAATATTGCGTATCTTTTTCTGGATAAACGTCTATATTTTGACCAGAAAATGCTCCCGTGCTTATTTTCTTTCCATCGCTCATAAGAATTGAAAACGGAGCCTTTCCTGCCAGTGCAAGTTGTAGCGTAACTTTTTGCCCATAATTAATACTTATACTTGGTGAAATAACTTCCACACTTGGCTTTGGAAGAACTTCTATGTATCTCGAATGAAAAGAAGATATTATTGAAGGATTTGAACTAACCAATTGAAAGCCTTGATAAAA
>JANPIG010000491.1:0-1746 GCA_031424875.1 Cytophagales bacterium | reverse complement strand
TTAAAATTTACAAGAGTATAGGTGATGCAATTGCTTTTACTTTCATCCATAAACTTGATATAAAACCTCAAAACTTCAAACAATCATCAGGCTTCATAACAGATAAAGTTGGATTTAAAAAAGAAAAGCAATGGTTGCGATATGCTTTTAAAAAAGGTGTGATTGCAATTTTAAATGACTTGACATCGGTTTTAAAATACTGCGACATCACTATTGTTTCCGAAAATGGTTTTTTTCCGCTTGAAGTAAAGTCAAGTGAAAACGTTAATTCAAGGGTTGAAAGGCAAAAATCAAACGCAAACAAGTTATTTTCTTACATATTTGAAGATAAAACCGATAGTCTGTATGGTGTTCAAGGTATAATGCAAAGAGTTGCATTGCAAAGCGAAGAAGTTAATTATATCTACGCTATCAACGAGTTAATAGATAATTCTCTAAATTATGGCTTTGCATATAAGCTTGTAGAAACAGGCGTTCTTTATTTTGTAGCACATCAAGATCCCAATGAAATAGAAGATTCAAAGAAAATGTTTGAAGAAGCGAAACTAAATAAACCAATAGCCTTCTTTTTGAACGGTATGAAGTTTAATGAAATGGGTTATTACCCATTCTCTTTAAGTTTTACAAATCCTGATATTTACTTTGATTTTCTTCAAGGAAATTTCGTAATAAATATTTTCATTGACTTCGATGTCATTAGTCAAATTGCAAATCAAAACGGATTTTCATTCCATGAAAGTGACGATATTGATTATCCCTTTGAATTTAGGAGTGTTAATGACGAAATAGAATTTCCGCATTTTAAGATTTCAAATCATTTTTTTAGTAGGGTAATAGTTGAATTTGTTTCTTTAAACTGGCTTTTAACAGATACATTCAAAAGATTTAATCACGGTTTTTTAGAAGATCCACAAAATAATTAAGCTAATATTTCCCTCCGTTGTTGGAGTTTTTTCCAACGACCCTTGCGGAAGCACCTTGGGAAGAAGTATTGAAATGCCATAAAACCAAAGTCTAAGATATTCCAAAAGACAAAAATGCCCTCAATCCAACGATTAAGGGCATTTTTTTTGTTTGTCATAAATTTAGTATTTTTGTTTTAAGTAACAATTCAATGAAAATGAACGATTTATCTCCACAAACTAAATTATCCCAAATATGGCTTCACAACAAAAATTCGTAGATTTTATCATTGAACAAATTGATATTCCTGAGCAAATCTCTTGCAAGAAAATGTTTGGTGAATATGGTTTGTACTTTGGCGACAAAATGTTTGCCCTCGTTTGCGATAATCAGCTTTTTATTAAACCTACATCATCAGGAAAAGAATATATCGGTGAGGTGGTGGAGGCGGCTCCATACGAAGGAGCAAAACCGTGCTTTTTGATTGAAGATAAAATGGAAGACAATAATTGGCTGAAAAAATTGGTTGAACTAACTGCTCAAGAATTGCCAGAACCTAAACCCAAGAAGAAAAAAAGTTGAATTACCGATGAAAAATACCCTAAATTTTCTCAAATACTTAAAAGAAAACAACAATCGTGAATGGTTTGCCAATCACAAATCAGCGTATGATTCGATTGTGAAAGAGAATAAAGTATTTTTTAATGATATTCAATCCGAACTTCAAAAACATGACAGTTTGAATGAAATACATATTTTTAGGATTTATAAAGATGTTCGTTTTTCCAAAGATAAATCTCCTTATAAAACTAATTTAGGGGCTGGACTTTCTCGTGTAAAACC
>JANPIG010000490.1:0-1339 GCA_031424875.1 Cytophagales bacterium | reverse complement strand
GCCCTTCAAAAAAATTAAAAATCAAGCTAACTATGTTAAAATCCATTCCATTCGACCAGACTCATGCTTTCACTTTACTTACAAAGCATAAAGCTGAAATGGCAAATGTTGCTATAAAAGACCTATTTTCAGACAATTCTGAGCGTTTTGATAAATTTTCAATTCGTTTTGAGGATATTTTATTAGATTATTCTAAAAATATTTTAACTGAAAAAACCAAAGCAATTTTAGTGGCTTTGGCAAATGAATGTGAGTTGGATGATGCTATTGAGCGAATGTTTACGGGTGATGTAATAAATCAAACCGAACAACGTGCTGTACTTCATGTGGCATTGAGAAACCGTTCAAATTCACCAATTGGTGTTGATGGAAAGGAAATTATGCCTGATATAAATGCGGTGTTGGAAAAAATGAAGGGCTTTACTGAAAAAGTGATTTCAGGAGATTGGAAAGGCTATTCGGGTAAGATAATTACAGATGTAGTCAATATAGGAATTGGTGGTTCGGATTTAGGTCCTGTGATGGTTACGGAGGCTTTAAAACCTTATAAAAACCATTTAAACATACATTTTGTGTCAAACGTAGATGGAACGCATATTGCGGAAGTATTGAAAAAAGTAAATCCAGAAACAACACTTTTCTTGATTGCTTCCAAGACTTTCACTACGCAAGAAACCATGGCAAATGCTCATTCTGCTCGCAATTGGTTCTTGGAAAATGGTGGTTCAATAGAAGAAGTTGCTAAACATTTTGCGGCAATTTCAACTAACGAAAAATCAGTAGTAGCCTTTGGAATTGATGCTAAAAATATGTTTGGTTTTTGGGATTGGGTCGGTGGAAGATATTCGCTTTGGTCTGCTATTGGTTTGTCAATCGCTTTGTCAGTAGGCTATGAAAATTTCATTGAACTTTTGGAAGGTGCTCATGCTATGGATAAGCATTTCCGCACGGCAGATTTCAATGAAAATATTCCTGTAACCTTGGCTCTTTTAGGGATTTGGTACAATAACTTCTTTGGGGCAGATACTCAAGCCATTTTACCCTATGACCAATATATGCATCGCTTTGCAGCATATTTCCAACAGGGAGACATGGAATCAAATGGAAAATATGTAGGGCGTGGCGGCGAAGAAGTATCCTACCAAACGGGTCCAATTATTTGGGGAGAACCAGGTACTAATGGGCAACACGCTTTTTATCAATTGATTCATCAAGGAACAAAAATGATTCCTTGTGATTTCCTTGCTCCTGCCATCTCACACAATCCAATTGGCGAACATCATCAAATGTTATTATCAAATTTCTTTGCTCAAACAGAGGCCTTGATGAATGGAAAATC
>JANPIG010000489.1:0-2709 GCA_031424875.1 Cytophagales bacterium | reverse complement strand
TCATTTCGGACCAGGGAGATATGCTCCTGGAACGCATAGTGACGGCAGTGGTTTGACTAAAATCGGTAAAGAATTATTGGTAGAAATGGACCAGATGAATTTCATTTTGGACACTACTCATTTGACAGATAAAGGTTTTTTTGAAGCAGTTGATATTTTTAAAGGCACTATTTGGGCAAGCCACCAAAACTGTCGGACTGTTGTACCAGGTGAAAGACAATTTAATGATGAACAAATTAAAATCATTATCGAAAGAGGCGGCGTATTGGGCGGAGCGTTAGATGCGTGGATGTTGTACCCCAATTTTAATAAAGCAATTGATAATCCAAAGGCTTTGAGAATCAAATTGGAAAGTTTGGTTAATCATTTTGACCACATTTGTCAATTGGCTGGCAATGCCAATCATGTTGCCTTTGGAAGCGATTTAGACGGTTTATTTGGTTTAGAACAATCGCCTTATGACCTTGATACCATTGCAGATTTAGCAAAGTTTGAAAGTATTTTACAAAAAAGAGGGTATTCAGAAGACGATATTAAAAAAATTTTTCATGGTAATTGGTTGAGGCTAATTCAGGAAACTTGGGAAAATGATTAGACCACCAATAGTACGGATTCAACAGATTTACAGAGATTATTTCTTACTTCGGAATTATATACTTATCAGTGCAAGTAAATTTAAGTAGTAAGTTTTAATGTTAATTATCTGATTTTCAATTCATTATCAATAGCGAGGGATTTAAATCCCTCGCTATTGATAATGAATTGCCAGTTTGCATTAATATGTATATAGTTCCCTTTTATTTTATCCGTGTAAATCCATAACATCAGTTATCTAACTATTTAATCCTTCTTTTTCCAAAAATAAAAAACAGGTACGCCTAATGCCACAATTCCAACACCAATCCATGAGGGTACTGGCTTGTAAATCAACAGATTAACGCATAAAGCTGTGGCAAAAAACAAATAAATGGCAGGGATGATTGGATAGCCAAAAGCCTTGTATGGTCTTGGAGTATTGGGTTGTTTTTTACGAAGAATAAATACGCCTGCAATCGTGAGAATGTAGAAGACTAAAATGGCAAAAACGGTATAATCCAAGAGGTCGCTGTATGTTCCCGTGAGGCATAATAAACACGCCCAAAAACATTGCATCAACAACGATGAAGCGGGTACTCCTTTTGAGTTCAATTCTCCTGCTTTTTTGAAGAATAAATTATCTTTTGCCATCGCATAATAGACTCTTGCCCCCGACAAAATGATTCCATTATTACAGCCAAAAGTGGAAATCATGATAAAAACTGCCATAATTATCGTGGCTGGATTTCCAAAAATCATCTCTGCGGCAGCCGTTCCAACTCGGTCATTGGTAGCGAACATGATGCCTCTTCCGAGTGTATCGGGTGCACTGGGATGGCCCTGTACGGGCAACAACATGAGGTATGCAATGTTCGCCAAAATATATAACACACTGACTGTCAGCGTTCCATAAATTAAACTTAGGGGTATATCACGTTTTGGGTTCTTCATTTCACCTGCTGTGTAGGTAACATTGTTCCAAGCCGATGATGAAAACAGTGGTCCAATTAAAGCTAATCCCATGGCTGATAAAAGTCCAATTCCTGAGAGATATTGATAATCAATAATTTTCCCTTTTTCCCAAATAATTTTCACGGGACTCCAAAAATCAATGGAGTTGATTGCCCACATTCCTTTATCGGGATTTAAACCTACAATTATGCCCAAAACCGCCAAACCTAATAATGCTCCAATTTTGGTAGTGGTAAAAATCAACTGTACTAATTTGGCATTTTTTACACCCTGAATATTGATAAAAGTAAGCAGTAAAATTAGAGCAATCGCCAAGAGTTGTTGGGTATTGAAAATCAAAAATTGATGTTGCGTTTCTGTACCAATATAATCGGGCAAAAGTACGCCCGTATATTTGGCAAAAGCCACGGCAACTGCAGCAATCGTTCCCGTTTCAATGACCAAAAAAGTTGTCCATCCAAAAAGGAAGCCTACCAAGGGGTTATATGCCTCTCGTAGATAGACGTATTGTCCACCCGCCTTGGGCATCATTCCTGCGAGTTCACCATACGAAAGTGCTGATATTAAGGTAATTACACCCGTAATACCCCACGTGAGCAAAAGATAACCAGGGGAACCTAAGTTGCGTGTAACGTCTGCCGAGACAATAAAAATTCCTGAGCCAATCATGGAACCAATCACAATCATGGTGGCATCGGTGAGGGATAATTCTTTTTTGAGTTCTTGCGGGTTCGATTCAGTCATTGATGAGTTTTTATTGCGTGGAGTGTGAATTTACGAAGGAAATTGGGAATTTTGATAATTGAGAGCATGGATAATTATTTTAAGTCTTCCAGCAAAAACGTGCTAAATACAAATTACATTTCAAAGCTTTGATCAAAATAAACTTAATTTTGTTTAATATTTATCAATAAATATTAAACAAAAAATTATTAAAATAGGTTTATACTTTATTACTCACAATTAAACTAACAAACGAAATGAAAAAAGTATTTTTAGGTTTATTTTTAGCAGTTGTTCCTTTAGTATCATTCAGTCAAACCAAAGATGTTGTTGATATTGCAATCGGTTCAGCAGACCATTCAACTTTGGTAGCGGCAGTAAAAGCGGCTGATTTGGTAGGTACTTTGAAAGGAAAAGGACCATTTACCGTTTTTGCAC
>JANPIG010000488.1:0-1822 GCA_031424875.1 Cytophagales bacterium | reverse complement strand
CTTTAAACAGAATGCCATTTTTTGAAGCCGCTCCAATTCCCCCAAAATACCCCAAAGGAATAGAAATAACTAAGGCACAAGGGCAAGAAATTACCAAGAAAACCAAAGCACGGTAAAGCCAGTTACTGAATACATAGTTTTCTACAAAAAAGTAAGGCAATACCGTAATTAAAACCGCCAGAAGCACCACAATTGGCGTATATATTTTAGCAAATTTCCTGATAAAAAGTTCCGTTGGGGCTTTTTGAGCAGTTGCATTTTGGACTATTTCTAAGATTTTTGATAATTTGCTGTCCGTGTATGCCGTGGTAACTTTTATTTGCGAAACTGTATTCAAATTAATCATACCCGCCAACACCGTTTCGCCTTTTGCTTTGGTGTCGGGTTTGCTTTCGCCTGTGAGTGCTGCCGTATTAAAGGATGCAGTTTCTGATAATAATTCACCGTCTAATCCCAATTTTTCACCCGCTTTTAGTTGGATAGTATCGCCAATATTTACCAATGTTGCCTTAACGATTCGGGCTTCATTATTTTGTAAAATGGTAACTTCATCAGGGCGTTGATCAAGCAAGGATTTTATGTTTGACTTTGCTCTTTTTACTGCCAAAGTTTGGAATACTTCACCAACGGCATAAAACAACATAACTGCCACACCCTCAGGGTATTCACAAATGGCAAAAGCCCCAACTGTGGCAATACTCATCAATAAAAATTCTGAGAATATTTCGCCTTTGGTAATGCTCTCAAATGCTTCTTTTAAGACTGGAAAACCAACGGGTAAATAGGCAATTGCATACCAAATTATACGCACCCAACCCGTAAACCAAGGCTGTGGAAAATAGTTATCCAATCCGATGGCAATTAACAATAAACTCAATGAAATAACGGCGGGTAAAAACATTTGAAATGTAGTTTGGTCACCGCCCGAATGGTCATGTCCGTCATCGTCAGAATGTTCGTCTTTTTGCTCGTCATGGTCGTCAGTTGCACAACAGCCAACTTCTTTATGCTCTTTTTTTATTGCGATATCCGCAATTTTATTGATTTTTTCTTCCTGAGTACAACAAATTTGCTTGCCGTCTTTGTCGTAAATGTGTTCGTGTTTCATGATTATTTTATTTTATATTACTTTATATTAGAAATTGCACTAATAGTAAGTGCAACAATAACGGTATTAAAAACAAATGATATTAGACTATGCATTAAGACAAATCGCCTTATAACTTGAGAAGTTATCACAACATCTGATACCTGAAAAGTCATTCCTATAATAAATGAAAAATAAGCAAAATCTAAATAATCGGGTTTTGTTTTACCAGGGAATTCAATACCGCCAACATTACTACCCGTGTTGAGTTGATTGTGGTCGTGGTATAAATGTGCATATCTAATCGTGAATGTTGTGTGCAGTAGTAGCCACGAAAAAACAATAGGCGATAAAGAAATAATGGAATGAAACAGTTTATGGTCAGTTATATCATTTTTTTCATTTATCAATGCTAAAGTGCCAAAAAGACTTAATACCACCGCAATGAGTACAATACTAAAAATGGTTTTAAGATTTTCGTCTTGCTTTTCAACAATATGACATAATTCATTGGCTTGGGTTGTAAAAAAAAGTATCCAACTAAAAACTAACGCCGTGACGCAAAAAATATCCCAACTTAAAATAATTCTACTGTTTCCATCAACCTTAAAAACAAGTAATAATCCGTAAATGAGAATTGAAAATAGTAAAGAAATAATTAATCGTTTAAATCCTGTAATTTTTTCAATCCAATGATGTTTTATATTATTTTCCATATATATATATATTTATGCT
>JANPIG010000487.1:0-3816 GCA_031424875.1 Cytophagales bacterium | reverse complement strand
TTTTGTCCTTCGTTGCTCCCGTAAAAGAGCCAGCTTTATGTCCAAAAACCTCACTTTCCAAGATTTCTCTGGAAAAAGCACTACAATTTACTGCCACAAAATTCCCTGATTTTCTTAAACTTTCATAGTGAATAGCTTGGGCAAAAACTTCTTTACCCGTACCAGTTTCACCCGTCAAAAGCACGGTAGTATCGGTTGGTGCAACTTTTTGAGAAAGTTCTTTGGCGGCTTGGAGTGGTTTGGAACTACCCAAAATTTGGTCAAAACTAAACGACTGATTGAGCTTCTTTTCAAGGGTAAAAAGTCTTTGTTGTAGTGTTGCTTTCTCTATTGCCCGACTTACCAAAGGAATAATTTTATCATTATCATCCCCCTTGGTAATGTAGTCAAAAGCACCATTTTTGATGGCACGAACACCATCAGCAATCGTTCCGTAAGCAGTTAAAACAATAATTTCAACCAACGGAAAATCCTTTTTTATGATACCCGTAAGTTCAACGCCATGGGCATCTGGCAATTTCACATCACTGATAACCAGCTGAATATCAGAATCCCCCAAAATCTTTATCGCATTTTTGGCATTGGAAGCTTCAAAAATGTGATAGCCCTCCAAATCCAAAATTCGAGCTAAAAGACTTCGGAGTTTTTCTTCGTCATCAATGATTAGAATATTGCTTTTTGAATTGCTCATTTTTAAAACAATGATTGCAATTTCATTGCCACGCCCATATCACCCGTGATTTTCAATTTACCAAACATGAAAGCCGTCATTGGGTTCAAATCACCCGACATTAAACCTTGTAAATCACTCTGACTTACAGCAATCGTGCAGTCGGCAGCATCGTCTGAATTTGTAACTTGCCCATCAGCACTGATATGAATATTGCCTCCATCAGTAGCAAATTTGATTGATGAACCTACCCCACCTTTTGCAGCGGCAAGATTTTTAATTTTTTCTGTTAATTCTGTAAAATTCATTTTGATGATTTTTATGATTAAAATACTTCCCAAAGTTAAACCAGCGTTTTTGTTTTTAGTCAGTTTAGCCGTAATTTTATTTGAAATTCCGCAACACATGAATAAACGCAAAATCATCAATGACCCTGTCTATGGGTTTATCAATATTACTTCTGAACTCATCTATGACTTAATAGAACATCCTTATTTTCAGCGACTTAGGCGTATCAAACAGTTGGGAATGGCTGAATTAGTTTATCCTGGCGCTTTACATACACGTTTTCATCATGCCCTCGGAGCGATGCACTTGATGAATGAGGCGTTGAGTTCACTTCGAAACAAAGGGCATTATATTTCTGATGAAGAATGTGAAGCGGCACAAATTGCAATTCTCCTCCACGATATTGGACATGGACCTTTTTCGCACGTTTTGGAACACCTCATTCTCAGTCATGTTCCGCATGAACAAATCTCATTTTTATTGATGAAAGAATTAAACCGTCAATTTAATGGAAGGCTTGCTTTGGCAGTAAAGATGTTTACAGGTGAATACCATAAAAATTTCTTTAATCAACTCATTTCCAGTCAATTAGATGTTGACAGAATGGATTATTTAAACCGTGATAGCTTTTTCACAGGTGTTCGTGAGGGCTTTATAGGAGCCGACAGAATTCTGAAAATGTTGGATATTGTTGATAATCAATTAGTGGTTGAACAGAAAGGAATTTATTCCGTAGAAAATTTCCTGACTGCTCGCAGATTGATGTATTGGCAAGTTTATTTACACAAAACTTCTATAAGTGCCGAAGCAATGTTGACTCAGATTATTCGGCGTGCCAGAGAGCTAATAAAAAGCGGAATTGAAGTTTTTATGCCAGATTATTTGGGTGTATTTTTGAAAAATGAAGTAACTTTTGATGAATTTAAAGCTCATAAATCTTATTTAGAAGCCTTCACAAAAATGGATGATAATGATATTTGGTCTTGTATCAAAATTTGGACTAAGCATCCAGATTATTTACTTTCCAGCATTTGCCAAAAATTATTAGATAGAAAACTGTACAAAATTATGATTTCTGACCAGCCTTTTGAAGAATCATTTCTTGAAAAAATTCAAAAAGATTTTTTATCACAAGCAAGTGTTAACGAAGAAAATTTATCCTATTTTGTAGTACAAGGAACTATCACAAATGAAGCCTATCTTTCTGAAAAACAAGCAATTAACATTTTAACTAAAAATAAAAAAATCGTAGATATAGCTGAAGCATCTGACCTTCCCACGATAAAAGCATTAAGCAACATCGTGAAAAAATATTATATTTGTTGGGCAAAGGACGTATATTTGCAGAGCTAATTCAGTTATTGGTTATTGATTATTAGTTATTAGTTATTAGATTATTGGTGAACAGTTAACAGTAAGGCGGTGAACCGCTATTAGTTACAAAAGACAAGAATTCGCTTGTTGTTTGTTATTAATTCACTGTTTGCTAATCATCATTCGCAAAAACTAATAACTGATTACCAATAACCAATAACCAACAACTGACCAAAATGGAATTTACCGTAGAACAAATTGCTCTGATGCTAAAAGGCGAAATCAAAGGTGATAAATCTTTGAAAATTAGCCAATTAGCCAAAATTGAAGAAGGCTCGGAAGGCTGTATTTCTTTTTTGGCAAATCTCAAATATGAGCAATATTTATATTCCACAAATTCGTCGGCAGTAATTGTTGATAAAACCTTTGAACCCAAAAAAGCCTATTCAACTACGCTAATATTAGTTGAAAATGCATACGCATCTTTCACAGTTTTGCTTCAAGAATATCAAAAACTATTGGCTCAAAATAAAAAGGGTATTGAACAACCTTCTTTTATTAGTGAATCTGCAAAAATTGGTCAAGATGTCTATATTGGTGCATTTGCTTATATAGGTAGCAATTGTAGCATTGGCGACAATACCAAAATTTATCCCAACGTCTCCATTTCTGATTCTTGCGTTATTGGCAAAAATTGTACTATATATTCAGGGGCAATTATTTATCATAATACCATCATGGGTGATGGTTGCACGATTCATGGCAATGCCGTTATTGGGGCAGATGGATTTGGTTTTGCACCACAAGCAGATGGAACATTTGCCACCATTCCACAATTAGGCAATGTTGTTTTGGAAAATAATGTTAGTATTGGTGCCAATACAACCGTTGATAGAGCTACTATGGGTTCTACCATTTTGCGAGAAGGGGTTAAAATTGACAATTTAGTACAAATAGCTCATAATGTAGAAATTGGCAAGAATACAGTCATAGCTGCTCTTACAGGAATTTCTGGCTCGGCAAAATTAGGAGAAAGTTGCATGATTGGCGGACAAGTAGGCATGAATGGGCATATTTCAGTAGCAAACAGAACCATTGTAACTGCTCAATCAGGAATTACAAAATCTGTTAAGCAAGAAGGAAGAATTATGGCAGGTTCGCCTGCACAAGACAGTCATAATAATTTAAAATCTCAAGTTTTATATAAAAATTTACCCAAGATAGAACAGCGTTTGAGAGAAGTAGAAAGTAAGTTAAAAAAGGAAAATGAATAACAAACAGCATACCATAAAACAAGCAATTACGCTTTCGGGCGTGGGTTTGCATACTGGCGTAGTTGCCAATATGACTTTTGTACCAGCACCGCCCAATCATGGTTATAAATTTCAAAGAGTAGATTTACCTGGCCAGCCCATCGCTGATGCAGATGTAGATTATGTGGTGGATACCTCAAGAGGAACTACTATTGAACACAACGGAGCCAGAATAAATACTGTTGAACACGTTTTGGCGGCAATGGTAGGCTGTGAAGTGGATAATATTTT
>JANPIG010000486.1:0-1824 GCA_031424875.1 Cytophagales bacterium | reverse complement strand
CAGATTCTAATTCTTTTTTTATTTTTTGTCGTAAAATAATTTCTGAATTTGAAAGGCTTTTGATGGATACCGTTACTTTGCCCGATTCAGTATTTTGGGCATCATCAAATCTTTTGAGAGTCAAATAAAAAGAGCCTGTTTCTTTGGGAGTGTATTCAAACTTCTCATAACCATCAATATCATCAGGAATATCGCTTTCAAAAACTTGCTTTTTGTCTGCATCATTCAAAATAATATGGGCAGCAATGCCCTGTTGTAAAATAGTGAATTGATAAATCCCACCTTTGTTTAGTGTTATTTTATAGAGATGACTTTCCGTTTTACTCAAAGAAACTTCTTTGTACTCCTTGTTGAGTTCAAGTGTTTTGCTTGATTGTCCTAAGACCGATAACGACACAAAAAGTGTCAGGCAGAAAATGAGTGATTTTGTCATGATTGAATAATTTATTTTCTGTCAAAATTATTCAATAATGAAATGACTTTCGTCTTAAAACTGTCATTGGACGACCAGAATCAGGATTCTGGACATATTCAAGGCAGATATTCAGAAGGTGTTTTGCCTTTATGATGTTTGAAAACTTGATTAAAACTTGATTTTGAGTTAAAACCTGCATCAAGGGCAATACCTAAAAGTGATTTATGCTTTTCGGAAGGATTTGCCATTCTATCAATCACTTCTTTAACTCTGAAACTATTTATAAAATCATTAAAATTCTTGGAGTGGTAATTAGAGATAAGATACGTTACATATTTTACTGGTAAATTTAACTCACTTGCTAATTCTCCAATAGTTAATTTGGGTTTAAGGTACAATGATTTTTCCTTAAAAATTAAATTTAGATTATTTAATTCTACCTTATCATCATAATTTGAGAATGAATTTGTACTTTGATTTTTGAGTAATATTTCTTTGGGGATTTCAAAAAAATCAGGTTTGAAATAGGCGACATAGCCCAACAAAAAGATAAAAGATACCAAAATAATTTCAATGATTTCGTACTGAATTAAATGATAGGTAGAAGCCGCCCAAGCAATTGTTAATATGCCTATAAAAGCTAAAATGACAATCATTTTTTTAAAATAAGAATCCAACACCGAGTTTTTGAATACTTTGAATCTTTGCCTCATTACCCACAACCGTCTGCCATAAAAAATGGCTATGGCAATAGTAGCAAACAGAGGAAGAATTTCAATAAAAAAGAACCAAATGGGAGATTCTATAAATGATATAAATGTTTGATATTCAAGAAGTTGAAAAAATAATTTAAAACTAATTTGAATTAAAATCTCTATGAAAGCAGGTAAAAATAGTAGTAAATATTTCTTAGAAAACGTAAATGTTGGACTTGTATTTACTTCAAAAAATATCCAAAAAGAAGCAGGAATCAGTAAATAGGAGTTGAGTAGCCAGAAAGGAATAGCATTTTTAGAATTATTGTAATGCGAAGCACTTCCCCACGAAAAAAGTATAGTAATTGTTATCACAAAAATTACAATACTGATAGCAATACTTGATAATTTATTAGTCGTTTTTTTTGTAAGTAGTCCTAAAAACAAAAGAAACCCTTGTATTGATGCCACAAGTAATATCGTTTCGTTTATGTTGTTCATTATAAATTGTTTTTGAAGAATTACTATATTTTGATGTAGCACGGGATGGGTTTTCCGTGCTACATAATATTCATACTTTTACCAATTCTTTTCAAAAATTACTCCTGACGCGATCGTTCAATCGCATGCGCTCGGTGCGGGTCACGGCCTGGCCGAGGCGCTGCTTCACGCGTAAATAGCCGAGGTCGTCGCGAATATCGCTGATCTCCTGAC
>JANPIG010000485.1:0-5087 GCA_031424875.1 Cytophagales bacterium | reverse complement strand
GGCAACATTGTTCAAGGCACTCAAATCTGTAATACTTTCAACAGATTCTGTAATGTAAGGGACTTCGCCAAAATGAATACCTACTTGTAGATATACCCATGTGCGTAGCGAAATAATATCCGCTACCCGTTGATTATATTCTTCTGACTTCAATTTGTTTTGGTCGAGCATTATCTTGAAGTTCTTCAAGATGTCGTTACAATTCAGAATTACCTCATAATAAGGGCGAGGGTCTGCATAAACGTTGCCCGCTTGTACATTATGGTTATTGAGTTGAACCAGTTGCTCGTCTGCACCACTGCTTACATCCAGTAAATCGGCTCTTAATTCGTTGAGAACCACGTGCTGTTTTGCCAGATTCATAAACTTTCCGTAGAGTCCCACAATGGCGGCATCTGCATCAAAAAGGTTACGATATACTTGGTCTTTAGTAAGCGTTTCTTCGGGTGCTAAATCGAATACATTTTTGCAAGAAGATGTTATTATAAACATACTTGACAGTATTCCGATATTCAGCAATATTTTTTTAATATAAGTTTTCATAAATGCAAAGAATAAATTATTAAGTGTTTTACGGACGCCTTCGGTTTGACCGAAGGCGTCCGTTTAAGACATTACAAACCGATTTTAATACCTAATTGAAATGATTTTTGGATGGGTTCGAGTGTATTATCGACCCCTTGTCCGAAAATATTATTGGTGGCACTAAACTCTGGGTCATATCCTAAATATTTTGTAAATGTCAATACGTTATTAGCCGTGCCATAAAAGGTTAAGTATTTCAACATACTTTTATCAACTGGTAAATTATAAGAGAGCGTAATGCTTCTTAATCTAAAATACGAGCCATCCTCAATCCAACGGCTTGAAAAACGCCTATTTCCCATCGGGTCTCCTGCGGTGGTTTTTGGTATAGTCGTTACTTGACCCTCGCCTCGCCAACGGTTTAGTATTGCCTGAGTTTGGTTGTTTGGATTGCTCATAGATTCTAAGGCACTACGAGAATAATTGTAAATGCTATTGCCCGAAACGAAAGTACAAAGTGCATCAAAAGTCCAGTTTTTGTATGAAATATGATTGATAAATGAGCCATAGAAATCAGGTGAGGGGTTTCCAAGCACTTGGTTGTCTTTTTCATCAATGATTTTATCACCATTTACATCTACAAATTTCATGTCCCCACCTCCAAAAGGCATCAATGAACCATCCAAACGTTTTGTTTGTAAACCCGCAGCACTTGCTTCTGCATCGGAAGCATAAACACCCTGTGCCACTAAACCAAAGAAAGCATTGGGAGCTTGACCCACTTTTGAAATGTATGAGGCACTTCCAAAAGTAGTGAGGGTATTATCATCAGGGAGTTGCGTAATACTTGATTTCGTTTTTCCAAGCGTCAATGCAACATCCCACTTCAAATTTTGGTGATTAAGGGCTTTTACATTTACAGAAATATCAATTCCTTTGGTTTCCATCGCAGCATTGTTAGTCAAGATATACGAAAGCCCCGTTGCTGTTGGAAGTTTTTCAGTAGTAAGCATATCAGCCGTTGAATGGTTAAACACGTCAAGGCTTAGGTTAATTTTTTCGTTAAATAATGAAGCATCAATCCCGAAGTTTGTTTTCGTTACGGTTTCCCATTTGAGGGTTGTATTGGCAATATTTCCACGTACAAGCCCTTGCATTCCTAATAAATTTTGAACAACATAATATTGACGAGACGCATAATTTCCAATATCATCATTGCCAACCCGCCCCACAGAAGCACGGATTTTTAATAAATCGAAGGCTGAATTTGCCATAAAATCTTCCGCCGACACAATCCAGGCACCCGAGAGGGCGGGCATTAAAGCCGTAGGCGAACCGCCCAATTTAATTCCTTGTGATACGGCATCTTTTCCGAATCGTGAAGACGCATCCATTGCCATGTTAAAAGTCAAAAAGTATTTGTCTGAATGGCTATAATCTAAACTCAAATAAGTATTCAGCCAATTAGAAGTACCAACACCTCCGCTGATTTGGTTGAGCAATCTTTGTCCGTTTCCTACGGTTACTAATTCGTCGGTGGCAGAGTTGAAACCTAAAATTTTATCCTGTTCAATTCTACTATTCATAAATCTGGCTCCAATTTTAGCCGACAAAACGTGGATATTATTAAAGGTCTGACTAAAAGTAAGATACGAGTCATTGAATAAGTTGAACAAACGTTTTGTCTGAGAACCTAATTTGTTTTCAGCCACAAAAAGCCCCAAAGTATCGCTGAGAATACCTTTTTTTGGCACAAAACGAGTTTCTTTAACTTTGTCGAAGATGATACCGATATTTGTTCCGAAATGTAGTTTTTTAACAATTTCATAGTCAAAAGCAATACTTCCTGAAAAACGATAGGAACGATTAGAAGCGGACATAGTTTCTGCCGCCACCGTTGGATTGCCTACGCTAAAAATATCTTCGTCTGATAAATCAGGAGATGCAATACCCAAAGCAGAAAAATCATGGTCGCCCAAAAAAGGAGCTTTGGTCAATGACAAGAAAAGAGGGTTGGTTTTGGGGGAAAACCCCAAGTCTTTAGTGCTGGCTTCGTTAAAAGAAAAACTTAATCCAGTAACGCATTTTAAACGGCGACTTAAATTCAAATCGGCATTGAAACGAGTGCTGTATTTGTCCAATCCCGAGCCTGCCAATGCAGTTTGGTTTTGGGCATAATTTAATGAAAGTGCGTATTTGGCAATATTATCACCACCTGTTACTTTCATATATACATTTTTCGTTTGTTGATTCGCAAATATCTTATCTTGCCAGTCTGTATTGTTATGATATTGATAGTAAGTAGCAACCGATTTATCATCATTCATAAAAGGCAATGCTTGAATACCTTCCGTAGAGATTCCACTTGATTTATATAAATCTGAAAGATAAATACGATAATCTTTTACATTCAGTAAAGGCAATGATTTAGGAGCAATATTGATTCCTCCATAAACGGCTAAATCAATCTTTGTTCCTAATTCCTTGGCTCTTGCCGTAGTAATCAAAATAACCCCATTCGCTCCTTTTGTACCATACAAAGCCGCTGCCGAGGCATCTTTCAATACCGTAATATTGCTAATATCTCTGACATCAATATTTGCCAATGGATTTTCTATGTAATTGTTAATCAGCGAATTGCCGTATTGGTTGTTGTCATAAATAATATTATCAACAATAATAAGTGGCTGATTAGTGGCTTGCATAGAGGTCAATCCACGAATCAAGAGGTTGGAACTTGTATTGGCAATTCCTGAATGACGAGTTACATTTAGTCCTGCTACTTTTCCTTGCAGATAACTATCGGGACTATCAGTGGCTCTTAGCCAAGCATCCGATAACTGAACAGGGACAGCGGCAGTCGAAAGTCGATTGCCTGAAACCGAATTTGTTGAAAATGCCACTTCCTGATTAAAAGAATTTCGACCTTCTTCGTGAAGGCTAATTTTGACGGTTTTGCGTCCTGCGATAAAAACCTCTTTGGACTGATAACCTGCCAACTCAATAACAATAGATACTGAATACTTAGGTATAGCCAACTTAAACGTACCTTCTTCGTCCGTTATAGCGGTGGTTGTTTGTTTGAAATAGGCTCTTGCCCCAACTAATGGTTTTTTAGTAATGGCATCAGACACTGTTCCTACCACTATATTATCGTAAGGAACTCTGTTTTTAAGCACGACTACTGAATCCTTTTGTGCAGAACTGCCAAAAGATAAAAGCAATAAGCCGAGAAATATATATGTTATTTTTTGTGATGCTCGCATAAGGTTTGACTTCATTAAATATGTCTTTTTTTTACTGCTAAAAGCTCTTTACAAAACAGGTACTAATTTCACATAATCCAATACGATAGGTGTAGTGCCGCTACCTTGCAGAAATACCTCTAAGGTACCGTATCGGGTAGTGGTATATTCGCCTAATAACACCTCCGAAAAATTATTGAGCGTAACCGTTACATTAGCAAAGGTGGGGTTGGTTACACTTCCCATCGCCAAGCGTTGGGTTAATGTTACGGGTGGGGTTACACCGCTACTGGTATAGTTAGTTCTTGATTGGTCATTGACAGCCACCCAATACACTTTATATTTGGCGGCGGGTACTTGCGGAATTCTATATCTTACCCAAAAGTTAGTTACCCCATGACCCGCAAATAATATATGTGTAGAATTGGCATTGGTAGTAGGGTTTTTCTTATCCATTATGGCAAAAGTAGCCGTAGAGATACTCTGCATAAAGGCATTATAGTTTTCTGCCTCCACCACAATAGGTTGAATTTTCTCTTGTATATTAAAATCAATTTTATTGAGAATATAGGCAATTCCATTGCTGAGTTTGACGCTTTTCAAAATGGCTGTTTTGTTGAGTGGAATATTTATCCCAAACTTAGACTTGAGTACGGCTGGTAATTGTTCTGGGGTATAATATCCTTCTACGGCTAAATCTTTGATAACATTCCATGAAGCAGCATTATAGGTACTGTCGGTAGTGGATGTTTTGAAATACGGAGAAATTTTTGCAATCTCGGTAGCGAGGGCTTGGTCATTCAAGATAAAATACGTGTATTTTTTTGCCTCATCGTTTAAATCAAAAACGGCATCCGTAAATTGATTTTTTAATTCAAAACCACTTCCAGGTCTATAAATGGGTCGTCCAGTTGTACCACTGATACTATCCACAATGGCCTTTGTGGCGTTGAAGGAGTAATAAGCCAAATTAGTAACTACTTTATTTTGAGCAAACTCTGTAATAGAACTATTGATATATGACCAAACACTTGGCAAAACTGGCGAATATTTTTCCAAAATGTGCAACACTCCGTTGCCTACAAAAGTGTTTGGAGTTGATATGGGAGATTCACCCAAAAAGCCTTTTGTGAGCGTAATGTATTTACCATTCAAGAGCTTAATTTTTGTCTCATTGCTGGTTGTGGAAGGCATTGGAAAAGATTGCAAAGCAATATGATTGCCCACAAATACTTTGATAGAAGCACTGTCTTTTAGGCTTGTCAGGTCAAAACTTTCTAAGGCTTTGTTAGTCGGTGCAAAAACCGTATAGTTCTG
>JANPIG010000484.1:0-6478 GCA_031424875.1 Cytophagales bacterium | reverse complement strand
GATTGGTTTTTTGGGACCAGCTAATAAATCATTATTCAATAAAGCAAAGCCAGCCGCAGCCAATGCTCCATTTTTTAAAAAATTACGACGAGATTGTTGTTCGATTAACATTTTTTCTAAGGTTAAAATATTTTAATTCTGAAAATTATAAAAATACCCACAAACATAACGTTCATGGGTATAAGATTTTATATTTTATTAGAAATAATTATTTACTTTCTTCAGAAATCTGTTTTTCAATATTTTCAACAAATTCTACCGATACTTCTTCAATAGCAGCAATTTGTTGATTTGTCAAAAGTTTAGAGCGAATTAATCCCTTGATGGATTTAATTTTTTGGTTCATTTCACCTTTTTCAATACCTTTTTCAATACCTTTTTCAATACCTTCTTCTAATCCTTTCCCTTTTCCTTGTTGGTAACGGATATCTGTTTCTAAATTATATACGATTGGCATGGTTTCTAAATATTTGATTATTAACGATTGTAAATTACGCAAATTGGACAAAACTTCCAATTGTTTTGCATATTTTCCAAATTGTAAAGGCTTCGGAACCAATTTATGAATTTTATCCAAAATCTGTTCAATTGCTTGGGTTGATTTTACGCCATGAAAATTTCCCAAAATAGCCATCATAACCTCTTCTACTCTGTCGGAATTTAAAAATATTTCATAATTAAAATCTTGAATATTAATGAGTTGATACCTAAAATTAACATTTTCTAATACCAAACTTTCTGTCATTGATAATTGAGATTTATCGCCAATATAAATAACATATTGCTTGATTGGCAAATGATATTTTATCCATAATAAAGCATGATACAAATACATCCTGTCCACCATTCCAACTTCATCGGTTGATTGAAACTCAACTTGTAGTATGTATTCATCATCTATAATTTTCAGTACATCAGGCTCTCTTTCGAGCGTAATTTGAATGGCATCAGGCAATTCTTTGGCATTAGCCAACGATATTTGCAATAATTTTTCAGCCAATGGAATCAAGATTTCCTCAATATTTTCTTTTAAAATTTTATCGTAGTGGTTAGCCATTTTCTTTGATTTTATTTCTTAAAAGCCGAAGGAATTACATCCTTCCGATTTTTCACAACATCAATTGCCGTGAAAATGGCGTGTAGCATTGATGATTCGGAGGCAGTATTTTTGCCAGCAATATCATAGGCCGTTCCGTGGTCTGGAGAAGTACGAACTGCTGAAAGTCCAGCCGTAAAATTCACGCCTGTTTCAAAAGCAATGTATTTAAAAGGAATTAATCCTTGGTCGTGATACATGGCCAAAACCCCATCGTAGTGTTTAAATTGAGCTGCTCCAAAGAATCCATCAGCGGGAAATGGGCCGAAAACTAAATTTCCCTTCTTCTTAAAATTTTCAATAACGGGTGATATTATTTCTTTCTCTTCACTACCCAACAGCCCATCTTCGCCTGCATGTGGGTTTAGTCCCAAAACGGCAATTTTAGGTTTTTGAATACCAAAATCTTTCTTCAAAGAATCAATCATTAGCGTTAACTTTTGCGTAATTTTTTCATGATTTATTGCCCCACGAACCTTTCCAAGCGGAATATGACCACTAACTACGCCCACTCGGATATCTTCAGAAACCAAAAACATCAATGAATCTTTGGCTTCAAATTCTTCCGTAAAATATTCAGTATGACCTGGAAATTTAAATGTTTCAGATTGAATATTATGCTTGTTTATTGGAGCTGTAACAACGGCATGAATATTTCCCGCCTTTAAATCCTCAGTGGCTCTTTGCAGACAAGCCAGTGCTGCAGCCCCTGCTTCTGGCGTAACTTTCCCTGGTGTAGCATCAGTGGCTTTATCATCAAAGCACGTAATGAGATTGGTGAGTTTATGGTTAATTTGCTGAATTGATTGAATATTATTGATTGTCCAATCTTTTAATTCTAACGATTTTCTATAAAACCCCAGCACCCTTTGCGAGCCGTAAATTACAGGAGTGCAAAGCGCTAAAATTCTTTTATTAGTAAGGGCTTTCAAAATTACCTCTGGACCTATGCCGTTATAATCGCCTAATGTTATGCCTATGATTGGTTTTTGTTCCACGTTTTTTTGTTTTAAATTAATATCGCAATTTCCAAAATAATGCTGAAATAAAAAAGGTTCGAGCATTTTGCCCGAACCTCATTTGCCAGTTTTAATATTTTACTCGCTTTCAGATTTACCTTTTTTTGATTGCAAAAGTCCGTTTTTAAGTAATTCGTTATGTTTCCAAATTTTCTTTTCTGATTTAAATTTAGATTTATCTTCATCGCTAATTGTCTGTAAATCAGACAAATCTGGACAACCTGCATCTACCCAAGCCGTAAACCAAAAGTCAGCTACACAACGAGAAGACTCCAACATTCTTTCATTAACAGTGTTTCCCAAACGCTCTGCATAAGCCTTGGCAAATTCACCCGAATAATTCTTTCGCATTGCTCCAAAACGCTCTGAACGCTTGAATTTCTTTTCGTCCGTAAATCCTTGCGTGGCACTAATTTCATCCGACAAAACCTTGTCCAACATCATTTTAGATTCTTTTATTTTCACCCAAATTTCCGCCAAAGGGTCTTTTAAATACTTCGCTTTATGATTTTGATAAAGGTTATACCCTTCAATATTCATTTCTGGAACGGTGCTTTCCCATAATGAATGTAAACCTCTTTGATTCGTCAATTGCCCATCATAATTAATAGTTGTATGCAAGGGTACATGAGCATCGGAAATGTAATGTCCTAAGTCGGCAGAATAATATAAAATACTATCTTTCAATTTATTACGAAAAGCATTGGTCAACTTTGTCTGCAATTGCATAATCTCCCAGGGTACAGTACCGTACTTTCTGAGCGTATCTTCTGAGTATTTTGCTACGGCTTCTTTCCATGTTTTTGGCATTGTTTCAATTGAATTTTCTCCAAAAATAGGAGCATCAATATCAATGAAATGTTTAGTGGCTTCGGTTTTATCATCCTTACGTCTCACATCAGGGCGAACGGAATTATAAACTTCATAATCTAAATTTTTGTGAAAGAAAAAGCCCATTTTTTTAGGCAAAGAATAAATAGCAATTTGGTGAATAGTTTTGTGAGCAAGAAAGCCCCAAGAAGAACAACCTAATATAACAATAATGGCAATTACTTTTAAAAACAATGGTTTGTTAGACATAAATTTGGTATTTCAGATAAGGAATAATTGTTTTGTTTAGTATAAATTTATAATTGTAATTCAAAATAGAGAACATCTGCTAAAGGATTATACACGTAAGGTGATGTTTCAACAAAACCAAATGATCGGTATAGTGCTATGGCTTCTTTTAATTTAGAAACCGTATCAAGTTTCATTTTTATATAAGCTGATTTGCGGGCAAAACTAATCAATTCTTCTACTAATTTTCTTCCACAGCCTTCTCCACGGGCTTCAGGGCGGACATATAATCTTTTCATTTCACAAACGCCTTCATCAAGGGGCTTCAAGGCAACGCAGCCCACTATTTTAAAGTTTTGTTTTGCCAAAATAATGCATCCTTTTGGGGGAAAATACACTTGATGAAGGGTTTGTAACTCTTTCTCAAAATCTTGAAAACATAAATCAATTTGTAAAAAGTCTGAATATTCAATGAATATATTTCTTACTTCTTCAAGTTCCTCAATCGTGTATTTAACGTACTCTAATTGCATAATTTAAATAAAGTTTTTCAAAAATTTAAGATTTGAAAGAAAGTCTAAAAAAGGAGATTTACTTTTGACCATGAAATTACAAGAAATTTTCCGAAACATCATTGCAGATGATACCCTCCATGCCAAATTCTTAAACACTTTGTCGCTCATGGAAAATACAGGAGCTAGAAAAATCTCTGCCTCCGAACATAAAACGAAGGTGTCTTATCTAATCCTTAAACACGCTTGCGAAGAAGCCAGACACGCTTTTTATCTCAAAAAACAGATTTCAAAAGTTGCAGATTTAATAGATTTCCCAACCTATGAAAACCAATTTCTTATTGCTCCTTTCGCCAGTTATACCTATTTGGCTTTACTTGATATTCATGTGTGTAGATACCTGAAAAAGACTTTAAAACTTTCGGGTGAGGATTTAAAATATGCCGCTTATTTATTGGTTACTTACGCCATAGAAGTACGGGCAGACGAACTTTATCCTATCTATCAAGAAACGCTGGATGAAGCTAAATCAAAAGTGAATGTGAAGTCGATTATTGTTGAAGAAGAAGGACATTTGGAAGAAATGATTGCACAGTTGAAAGCATTTTCTCCTGAATGGAAAAACCACGCCACTCAGGCTTTAGCTATTGAGAAAAATCTATTTGAAACTTGGGTTAATGAATTAGCTGATGTAAATAAATAATTTCTACTATTTACACCTAATACTGTATTTTATATTTAACCTGTATAAATTTATTCCTTTCGTTATAAAGGGTTTGGTATAAAGTCTGTATTTTTATTGATTATATTTATATGATTGTTCATTAAAATTTATATTGAACAAAAATTAATTTTTGGCATGCCATTTGTAGCAACACAATTATCCAAGCATTTTCGCCAGATTAGTGAGGATTTCGGAAGAAAGAAAACCGAAAAATATTAGGTGTCAATCAAGTTTGGCACGAACTTTGAAAACAGAATATTGGATTTCTAAACGTAGATTTCTAATTATAATTGACAAAATATCCAACCTTTTTGCCGCCACGAGAAGTTTTTAGGGTAAAGCTAAGGGGTTTGAGTTCTCCTAATTTTTAGAGAGAACTCAAACCGCAAGCCTTGATATAGCTGAACCAAACATAAAAAACTAAGTGGCGGAATTCATTAAAACATTCCTTTCTCACAGAAATTTCCTCTGTATTTTACCACTGTATTTTATCATTTTGGATTCAATTTTAGCCTTGAGTATTTAGCTATGGGTAATGAGTTTTTCACTCACTTCTCATAGGTTATATCTTAAAGCTATTAAAAACTTTCCCCGAAGTGAGCATGATTTTAAAGATGTTGGCGGACGTTTTTAGTCGGTGAACTTCGGGAAAGACCTTACGGGGAGGAAAGTTTTGCACGCTACGATGTGTTGGCGGACGCAAAACGGATGTTGCAAAATGATTAATTCCAAGTCCGTATTAACAAGTGAAGAGTGGAGACCACTGACAAAAAGTGTTGGCGGACGCTTCGAAATCAACCTCCACTCGACCCTTGAACTAAAACAAAGCATAATCCTTACTTTATAAAATTTTAATACCCCAACCCATAATACATACAACCCTGATAGGTCTTACGGATTTTCAGGGTTTTTTTATGTCCGTTTATAGTTATGGTTATAAAACATAGAAACAAAGCTTTTTTGTTAAGTGGCATTATTTTTTTAGTAATGACAATAAATATAAACACTATATTTGTCAATAAAAATTAGCAAAATGCACAAATTATTTACATTCCTTCTAACAGTAAATTCGGTAATAGTTTTCGCCCAAAATGATTCTACAATTCATTCTAAGGAACTGCAACCTATAACGATTTCTTCATCCAGATTTACTGCCAAAGATATACAAACGCCCATGTCAATTACGGTTATTGATCAATCTCGCATACAAGTTGGAAATTCCAAAATGTCCATTTTTGAGTCTTTGGGGGCAGTTCCAGGAGTATTTGCGATGAATTCTGAAAACTTTAACCAAGATTTACGTATTTCCATTCGTGGATTTGGAGCAAGGGCGGCGTTTGGAATTAGGGGTATAAAAGTAATTGTGGATGGTATTCCAGAATCTATTCCAGACGGCACAGCAAAGGTGGGAAATTTGGATGTGGGAACTATGGAACGCATGGAAATTATAAAAGGCCCATCATCTGGCTTATATGGCAATGCCTCAGGAGGAGTAATTAGTATTTTTACAGAAAATCCTACTAATCCTTTTGCAGAAATACAAACGCAAATTGGGGCTTACGGTCTGCAGCGTTATCAATTCAAAGCTGGACAAACCGTTGATAAATTGACCTATTTCGTGAGTGCTTCTCGCCTTACAAGTACAGGTTTTCGTAATCATAGTGCTTTAGAACGCAATTTTTTCAATGGAAAACTAATTTATAGTTTTTCTGAAAATACAAAATTAACCTTCTTGGCAAATCATATAAACAGTCCTAAAGCCGAAGATGCTGGAGGACTTACACAGACGGATATTGACAAAAATAGAACACAAGCACGTCAGCAAAACATAGATTTTGATGCGGCTGAAACCTTCAAACAAAGTAGAATTGCCTTAGTTTATGACCAAAAAATTCAAGAGAGCCATGCCTTCAATGCAAGAGTTTTTTACCTTAATCGTGATTTTGGTAGCAAACAACCTTTAGAACCAAGTGGGCAAATAGCATTTCAAAGAACTTTTGCGGGTGGAGGATTTAATTACCAATTTACAAACAATAAATATCGCCTAAAAACAGGATTAGACCTTGAA